>JADGHN010000054.1 GCA_019683875.1 Clostridia bacterium | reverse complement strand
GAGCTCCACCGAGGGGAACTGCCGCAACAACCGCTGCAGCCGCGGGCGCGCGGCGCCGTACGGATCGTACGCGTCAAGGGCGAGGAGCGCCGCACCGGCCCCGCCGGACGCGGGACGGCCGAAGCCGCGGTCGTGAACGGCCGCCACCCCCCGCGCGGCGAGCGCCCGGCCGAGGAGCGCGGCGGCCCCCACGACGTCCACGGCGCGGGCATCCCGCGCGGCGAGCGCCGGACCCGCGAGGCCCGCGCCGCGCGTGCCGGACGGGGGACGGGCGCCGGGGCCGGCTTCGCTGGCCGCGGCGTAGCCCTCGTAGGCGTGAGTATGCACGAGGAGCACGCGCGGAGGACCGTCGCCGAAGAACTGCAGCTCAGCCGCCGGCGCGCCGCCGGCTCGTCCCCGCACCCAGATCCACGCCGCCCCGGCCGCGGCAAGCAGGACGGCGAGCGCCACCCCGGCCGCGACCGCCCTTCGCCGGACGACGACCACGCGCACCCCTCCGCCGCAGCGTATGCGGCGGCCGGGCCGTCCAAGGCGTCACCCGGAGCGGGCGATTCGCGGGGTGCGCCGGAATGTGCGTCAGGACACGGGGGTTCCGTTCGGCGCCGCCTCGTCCGGCCGCAGCAGGATCACGTCGCCCTCTTCAGGAATTCCGCCGAGGACCAGCACGTCCGACCTGAAACCGGCGACCCGCTTGGGCGGAAAGTTGACCACGGCCACCACCTGCCGGCCCACCATGGATTCCGGCGTGTACCGGCGCGTGATCTGGGCGCTGGATTGCTTCTCGCCCAACGGGCCGAAATCGATCCACAGCTTGATCGCCGGCACGCGCGCCTCCGGGAAGGCTTCCGCGCGCGTCACGGTGCCGATGCGAATGTCCAGCTTCTGGAAATCCTCAAACGTGGCCAAGTGAGATCTCCCTTCCTCATCTGTTCCGTGGGCTCAGACGACGGCCGCATCCACCCGTCCGCTCCGGGGCGCCGCCGCAGGGCGCGGTCTCATGCCGCACAGGAACCGGAGGATGCCCACCCGCCGGACGGCCGCGTGGTACAGCAGCATGGTCGTGGCGAAGGCCAGCGCAAGGAGCAAAGGCCGAACATGCAAGGCGCCAGCGAGCGCCTTTCGATGCCGCGCGCCCGATACCTGCCACGAGCCGCCATCGACGGTCAGACGCCGACCCTCGTCGCGGGCCGGGAAGCGGCACGAGCGGAGCCGTCCCGCGGGACGGCCCCGCCCGAATGTCGGAGGGATCCGCGCGTCACGACTCGCTCCAACGCTGGAAGGCGCGGCGCAGGGCGGCGCGCTTGACCCGGTAGATGGCGTTCGTGAGAGGGATGCCCTTGGGGCACACCTGCACGCAGTTCTGGGCGTTGCCGCACGTCTGCACGCCGCCCGGACCCATCACGGCGTCCAGGCGCTCGTGCTGGTTCATGGCGCCCGTGGGGTGGAACCCGTAGAAGTCGACCCACGACAGGTTCGTCGCCCCGATGAACTGCGTCAGCGGATTGTACTGGGGGCACGCCTCAAGGCAGCTCCCGCACGTGAAGCACTTCGACAGCTCATACGCTACCTGCCGGTCGGCCTCGTTCATCCGCGGCCCGGGACCGAGGTCGTACGTCCCGTCGATGGGGATCCAGGCCTTGATGCGCTTGAGCTGCTCGAACATCACGCTGCGGTCGACGACGAGGTCGCGAACGAGCGGAAACTTCGTCAACGGTTCAAGCCGGATCGGCTTCTCCAGCCGGTCCACGATGGCCGAGCACGCCTGGCGGACGCGCCCGTTGATGAGCATCGTGCAGGCGCCGCAGACCTCCTCGAGGCAGGCCATCTCCCACGCCACGGGAGTCGTCTCGCGGCCGTCGCGCGTCACGGGGCGGCGCCGGATTTCCATGAGGAGCGCGATGACGTTCATGCCGGGCCGGCAGGCGACTTCGAAGGTCTCCCAGCGCGCCGGCTGGTCGGGCCGCTCCTGCCGCTTGATCTCGACGATGACGGCCGTGGCGTGTGTCGCGTCGGCCAAGGCGCTCGCCTCCCTCGCGCCTAGCGTGCGTCGCCGCGGGCGGATCCATGAACGGCCGGGGCGCGCTCTTCCCGCGCCTCCTCGAGCGTCGCCGCCTTGTCCACGTCGTAGTGGCGCGGCCGCGGCGGGATCAAGCTCGTGTCCACGTCCTCATAGGAGATCTCCGGCTCGTCGGGACGGTAGACGGCGATCGTCGTCTTCAGGAAGCGCTCGTCGTCGCGGCGCGGAAACTCCGGCTTGTAGTGCGACCCGCGGCTTTCGTCGCGCAGGAGCGCCCCCTTCGTGATGACCGTCGCCAGGTCGATCATCAGGCCCAGGTGGCGCACGAACTGCGCGTCCTGGTTGGCCCAGCGGCCCCGATCGCGCAGTCCCACGCGCTGCCAGCGCTCCCTCATCTCGTGCAGCTTTTCGAGCGTCATCCTGAGCTTGGCGTTCTCGCGGACGACCGTGACGTTGTCGGTCATCAGGTCGCCCATCTCGCGGTGCAGGTCGTACGGGTTCTCCGGGCCGTCCATGTCGAGGATGGCGTCGAACGCCTCTTCCGCGGCGCGCCTGGCCGCCAGCAGGTGGCGCTCACGGCGTTCGGGCGTGCGGTGCGACACGGCCCACTCGAACGCGTTCGGCCCGGCGACGAAGCCGTCGTAGATGCAGGACAGGAGGCTGTTGGCGCCGAGGCGGTTGGCGCCGTGGTACTGGTACTGGCACTCCCCGGCGGCGAAGAGGCCGGGGATGCTCGTCATGTCGCGCTCGTTGTCCACCCAGAGCCCACCCATGGAGTAATGGACGGCCGGGTAGACCTTCATCGGATGCTCGCGCGGGTCGACGCCCACGAACTTTTCGTACAGCTCCATCACGCCGCCCAGCTTGCGGTCCAGCACGTCGCGCGGCAGGTGGCGCACGTCCAGGTAGACGGCGCGCTCCCCGTCCACCCCGAGCCCCATCTCGACGACGACCTTGTGAATGGCGCGCGTGGCCACGTCGCGCGGCACGAGGTTGCCGTACGCCGGGTACCACTCCTCCAGGAAGTACCAGGGCTTCCCGTTCCGCGGCACCCAGATGCGGCCGCCCTCGCCGCGAATGGACTCGCTCATCAGCCGCAGCTTGTCCGGGCCGGGAATGGCCGTCGGGTGGACCTGGATGAACTCGCCGTTCGCCCACCGGGCGCCGGCCCGGTAGCATGCGGCCGCGGCCGCGCCCGTGTTGATGACGGAATTCGTGCTGCGGCCGAAGATCATGCCGAGCCCCCCGCTCGCGATGATGACCGCGTCGGCGGGGAACGCCTCGATGGCTATCGTCTTCAGATCCTGCGCCACGACGCCGATCGCGTGGCCGTCATCGTCCAGCACCGGGCCGAGGAAGTCCCAGCCCTCGAACCGCCTCACACGGCCGGCCACCTCCCAGCGGCGCGCCTGGTCGTTGAGCGCGTACAGGATCTGCTGGCCGGTCGTCGCGCCGGCGAACGCAGTGCGGTGGTGCTTCGTCCCGCCGAAGCGGCGGAAGTCCAGCAGCCCCTCCGGCGTCCGGTTGAACATCACGCCCATGCGGTCGAGGAGGTCGATGATCCGCGGCGCGGCCTCGCACATGGCCTTGACGGGCGGCTGGTTGGCGAGGAAATCCCCTCCGTAGATCGTGTCGTCGAAGTGCTCCCAGGGGCTGTCCCCCTCGCCCTTCGTGTTCACGGCGCCGTTGATGCCGCCCTGCGCCGCCACGGAGTGGGAGCGCTTGGCGGGGACCAGGGAGAAGAGGTCGACGTGCCCGCCGGCCTCGCAAACCTTGATGAGCGACATCAATCCGGCCAGCCCGCCGCCGACGATCGCGATGCGCGGTGCGTCCGCCATGGCGTTCCTCCCTCTGTTCAGCGCACGAAGCCGATCATCGCGGCGAGGCCCATGCCGGCGATGGCCGCGAACACGGCCGCCATCCCGTACGTCAGCTGCCGCCGTGCCCGCGGCCCGACGGCGATCCCCCAGTCGATGGCGAAGTTCCAGAGGCCGTTCGCCAGATGGAAGGCCACCGCCAGGACGCCGATGGCGTAGACGGCGAAGATCGCCGGCTGGCGCAGGTCGCTCGCCACGGTCGCGTAGGTGATGGGGCGCCCCCAGAGCCAATTCGAGAGGCGAAACGCCCAGTAGTGGTAACCGATGAAGACGAGCGCGACGACGCCGCTCGCCCGCTGCAGGTAGAACATCCAGTTCCGAAAGTAGCCGTAGCGAAGCACGTTGTTGTCGGCCTCCATGGCGAGCCACACCCCGTAGAGGCCGTGGAAGGCCAGCGGCAGAACGATGAAGAGCATCTCGATCCACACGAGGAACGGCGTCGCCTCAAGGCGCGAAACCTCCGCGTCGAACACCGCCGGACCCCGGAGCGACCGCGCGTTCGCCCACAGATGGAACGCGACGAACGTGCCGACCGGCACGACTCCGGTCAGCCCGTGCAGCCGTTTCCAGAAGAAGGCGCGGCTCTTCAAGGTCGCGGGACGGGATGACAAGACGGATCGAGGCCCCTTCCGCGGCTTAATGTGACGGAAAGGGGCCTCGGGTTATGCGCGGCCGCAGCCGGCGCCGCCGCGCGGCCGATCACGCGAGCGGGCTCAGTTCGAACGGCCGCTCGTCCGTGCGGACTTCCGTGATCCGGTTGTGCTCGTCGACGAACACGATCTTGGGCCGGAGCTTGGCCAAATCTTGCTCGTCGAAGAACCCGTAGGAGATGATGATGACCTTGTCCCCCGGGTGGAACAGCCGGGCTGGCGGGCCGTTGAGGCAGATCGCGCCCGAGCCGCGGTCCCCGGCGATCGCGTAGGTGCGCCAGAGCGCGCCGGTGGAGAGGTTCGTGATCTGCACCATCTCGTAGGGCAGGATGTCGGCGGCTTCCATCAGGTCCAGGTCGATGGTGATGCTGCCGATGTAGTTCAGGTCCGCCTCCGTGACGGTGGCCCGATGGATCTTTCCCTTGCACATGGAGCGCAACATGGCTGAACCCCCTTCCCGTGCGGCGGTCGCGCGTCATCGCGAACCCTTGGCCCACTCCTGGAGGATGCTCGCCACTTCCGGCCGCGTATACTGCGGCGGCGGCGCGATTCCCGCAAGGAGGAGTCGCCGCAAGCGTTCACGGTTCATGATAACGCGCTCCAACGCGCCGTGCGGGCAGGTCTTGTCCGTCACCATCGTGCCGCAGGCGTCACAATAGAGCGGCTGCGTGAAGAACATCAGCTGAATGCCGAGCTCTTCCTTGAAACGCTCGTAAAGCTCCGCCGTCACCTGCAGTCGCAGGCCCTCGCCTCCCGGGTCGTCGTCGCCGACCAATTCGGGTGTCACGGCTGCGTGCGTACAGCCGTAGTTTCGCAGCACGATCGCCCCGAGCAGGGCGCGCCGCGGGCTGCCGAGCGGCTCCGTCACGCCCTGGACGACGAGGTGCACGCGGTGCGAGGGAAAGTACTGATGCAGGACCGCCTCGTAACAGCGCAAGCGGACGCGGGCCGGGATGTCGCGCGGTTCGTCGGCGTCGGCGACCACGCCCTGGACGAGCACCCCGTCCGCGCCCTCGAGCATGGTGCGCAAGATGTACTCGCCGTCGCGGTGGATGACGTGGCGCGTGAGCACGCCTGCCACCGCCCGCCAGCCCCGGCCGGCCAGCGCAGCCCGGACCTCGGCCGGATCCTGCTGGAGCCTGGGGAATCGCGGGGGGCGCCGCTGCAGCAGCTGCACCGGGCCGCCGGCGTACATCACGCCGTTGTCCTCCGCGCCGAGCGGAAGGTCCGCATCGTACGAGGGCTCGGCTTTCCACTTCGGGTCGGGGCGGAAGAGGTCGTCCAGGCGGAGCACCCCCATCAGGCGCCCCCCGGCGTCCGTGATGGCGACCTCCTCGCCGGGCCGGCGCCGCCGCGCCCACTCCTGCGGCACGGGCAGCAGCACCGGGACCGGCCACGGGCGGCCGTCCGCGAGGCGCAGCCGCTCGACGACCGATCGGCAGTCCCGGGCGTCCATGAACCCTGTCAGCGGGCTGTAGGCGCCCGTCGCGATGGCCTCCAGGTGCGCGAGCGTGACGTCCGCCACGGGAATCGACGGCATGTGGGCGGCGCGCGCGACGAGCTCGCGTCGCTGCGCGCCCGCTGGCTCGGCGGACACGAGCCGCCCGCCGTACGCCGGCACCAGTTCACTCATGCCGGGCGCCGGCACGAGCCGCCCGGCGCAGGGTGTCGCCGCGCAGTCCCACGCGCAGGGCCTCGAGGGCCAACACCTCTTGCGGATGGATGTTGCCGAGGTTGACGTTCGGGCCGAACCGATCGATCAGCGCCTCCTGCTGGGACTTGAGCGGGGCCTCCCAGACGAGGCGATCCGGCGGCGCGGCCGTCTCCAGCGCGACCAGCGCGTCCGTGTCCACCTCTCCCCCGGCGTCGTAGATGCCGACCCCGACGCCCGATTCGCGCGCCTCCACGATGACAAATTGCGCCCCGGCCTCGAGGTCTTCCCTGATCTGGCGGCGCTGCACCTCCAGGGGCTGCTGGTCGGCGGGATGCTTCTTGCCCACCTCCGTGACCACACCCAACCCGCGCTCGATCGCCGCCTCGATGATCCGCCGCCGGCGCTCCGGGGCGATCGCAAGCGTGCCGTCGGAGACCTCCACGTAGTCGAAGCCCAGCGCCTCCGCCCGCTCCAGGAACGCGTCCGTCGCCGACTGAAGCTCCGCGACTTCGAGGAACGTGCCGCCGGGGTAGACGTGGACGCCGTGACCGCGGATGAGGCGAATCTTCGCGCGCAAGAGCTCCGCGTCGTAGAACGCGGACGTCCCGAACCCCAGTTTGATGAAATCGATGTAGTCGCCGGCGAGCGCGAGGAGCTCGCGCGTCGACTCCAGCCCGAGCCCCTTGTCGATGACCATGGTCACGCCGGCGCGGCGCGGCTTGTCGAGCCGCCCGCCGATGGGATGCGCACACACCCCGTCCCAGGCTTTGGTCGACCGCATCGTCGGCCTCCTTCACGCGTTTTTTGATGTGTCAGGGGGCGCCCGAACCTACCGGTCCAGGCGGCGAAGGGCGCGCTCCAGGGCCGCGACCAGCTCATCGGCCTCCTCGCGCGTCCATGTGAGCGGGGGCGCGATCGTCAGCGTATGACCGCCGCCCACATACGTGCGCGCCGAGCGGCCCACGATGACCCCCGCCTGGAAACAGTCGCGGGCTACCTGGACCGCGAGCGCCGGGTCCAGCGGTCGTCGCGACTCCCGGTCGGCGACGAGCTCCACGCCGATCAGCAGCCCAAGGCCGCGAATGTCGCCGACCGCGGGGTGCGCGCGCAACCGGCCGAGAGCTTCCAGAAGGTACGCGCCCACCTCCAGCGCGTTTCGCGCCAGGTCCTCCCGCTCCAGGATGTCGAGGTTGGCAAGGGCCGCCGCGCTCGCCACCGGGTGCCCGCCGAACGTGCTGATCTGTACGGCTTCTCGGCCGCTGCCCGGCTCGCCCAGAAAGGCGGAGAAGACCTCCTCCGTGGCCGTGACGGCGCCCATCGGAACGTACGCGCTGGTCAGCGCCTTCGCCATCGTCACGAGGTCCGGCTCGACGCCGTACCAGTGGTGTCCGAACATCTTCCCCGTGCGGCCAAACCCGGTGATGACCTCGTCGACGATCAGCAGCACCCCATGGCGGCGGCACGCCTCCGCCACGATCGGCAGGTACTCCTTCGGAGGCACGAGCACGCCCGCCGCGCTCTGCACCGGTTCCAGCACCACCGCGGCCACCGTCTCGGGACCTTCGGCGAGGATCGCCTGCTCGACCTGGTGGGCGCAGGCGACGCCGCACTTCGGGTAGGCGAGGCCGAACGGGCACCGGTAGCAGTACGGGGCCGGAACGCGCAGGAAGCCGCCCGGCAGCGGCTCGAACCGCTCCGTTCGGGCCGCCATGCCGCTGGCCGCGAGGGTCGCGAGCGTGGTTCCGTGGTAGGAGTGGTGCCGCCCGACGATCTTGTACCGGCGCTGTCCCCCGTGGCGCTGCAGGTGGTACTGCCGCGCGATCTTGAACGCCGCCTCGTTGGCCTCGGATCCGGAACTGACGAAGTACGTCCGGCGCAGGCGGCCGCCGAGAAGCCTCGCGAGGCGCGCCGCCAGTTCGGCCGCGGGCGCGTTGGCCTGCGTGTGCGGGTAGTACGGCAGCCGGATCATCTGCCGGTACGCGGCTTCGGCGATCTCCGCGCGGCCGTAGCCGGCGTTGACGCACCAGAGGCCGGCCATCGCGTCGAGGTACGCCCGCCCCGTGTGGTCCCGGACCACGTGCCGCTCGGCTGAGGTCATCAGGACGAGCGGCTCTTGGGAGAGCGCGGAGTGCTGCGTCATGGGGTGCCAAACGTATTGTCGATCCAGCTCGCGCGGGTCGACGAACGGTCCGGCCGGCTCGCGTGTCGACACGATCCACTGCCTCCCGGGTCGAACTGTGATCTAACGTATGAGGGGAGGAAGGGATCCGAACCTTGACCCGACTGGAAGCGACACCTGTCGAAGTGCTGCCCGCCCGAGAGGCGCTGGAGCAGCTTGCAGACTTCCCGTGGCCGCGCGCCGTCGTGGCCGTCGTCGACCAGATCCGCGCCACCAGCACGATCGTCGCCGCCCTGGCCGCCGGCGCCCGCGAGGTGTGGCCCGTGGAGGAGCCATCGGAGGCGATCGGCTGGCGCGAGGCCGACCCGTCCTGGCTCCTCGCCGGCGAGCGGGGCGCCGTGCGGCTGCCGGGCTTTGACTTCGGCAACTCGCCGCGCGAGATCGAGGCGGCCGCGTCCCGCCTGCGGGGCGGACGGCTGGCGCTGGCCACGACCAACGGAAGCCGGGCGCTGGCGGCGGTGCCGGCGTCGGCGGCCGCCGTCTACGCCTTCGCGCTTATGAACGTCTCCGCGACGGCGCACGCCATGGCGCGGGCGGCGCAACAATCCGGCGCGGAGCGCATGCTCATCGTCTGCGCGGGCACGGAGGGCAGCCTGGCCGTCGACGATCTGCTGGCGGCGGGCACCCTGGCCGACCGCCTCGTCGGATGGGGGGCGCAGCCCAGCGGCGACGCGGCCCTCGTGGCGCTCGCGGTGCACCGGCTCTGGCGGGGGCGCGAACTCGAGTGCCTGCGGGCCAGCCGGGCCGGGCGCAACGTCATGGCCGTCGGGCTCGGCGAGGACCTCGCCGCGTGCGCCTGCGTGGACCGCTGGCCGTTCGCCGCGCGGCGCCATGGCCGCGCCATCGTGCTCGAGGACTGCTCGAACGATAGGAAAGGGTGAGTGACGTGGCAGACGGGCGATTGCAGGGCAAGACCATCCTCGTGACGGGCGCCAGCCGCGGCATCGGCCGCGCCGTGGCGCTGGCGCTGGCGCGCGAGGGCGCTCAACTGGCCTTGACCGCGCGCGATGCGGCGCGGCTGTCCGACGTGGCCGGGGAGTGCCGCACGGCCGGAGCCCCGGCGGTCTGGAGCCTCGCCGGCGACGTGCGCGAGCGCGACTTCCCGGCGCGCTGCGTCGCCGAGGCGGAGAAAGCGCTCGGGCCCCTCTGGGGGCTCGTGAACAACGCCGGAGTGGGCCACTACGCGCCGGTCGACGAACTCCACCCCGACGCTTGGGACGAGATGATGGACGTCAACGCCCGCGCGGTGTTCCTCTTCTGCCGGGCGGCCATCCCCGGGATGAAGGCGCGGCGTTCGGGCCACATCGTCAACATCGCATCCGTCGCCGGGACCACCACGTTCCCCGGAGGCGCCGGCTACTGCGCCTCCAAGTGGGCCGTCATGGCGCTGAGCGACACCCTGACCCAGGAGCTCAAGCCGTTCGAGATCCGGGTGACGGCCGTGTGTCCGGGGTCCGTCCAGACCGGCTTCGCCGGCTCCACGCCCAAGCCGTGGTCCCTGCGGCCCGAGGACGTGGCCGACGCGGTGCTTCATGTGCTCGCGGCGCGTCCCGGCGTGATCTACAACACGATCCTCCTGCGCCCGCAGGTGCCTCCGGAGCGGCTGGGATGACGGGTCAACCCCCGGAAGGAGCCGGCCACCACAGGGCGCCATCGGGGTTCACCTGAACCCCCCACGCCCGGGACAGCTGGTCGACGCGCTCAAGGATCGCCCTCCGCTCTTCTGCGTCCGGAACGTCGGGCGAGGCCTTGCGCAGGACGAACGGGACCAACCGGGCGTCGACGACCGCGCCGCCCTGGAGGGTCGCCTCGATGACCATGGTGCGGCCCGTCCACGCGTTCCGCCCGTTGGGCGTGAAGATGAGATTGCCCAGGCTGTACGCGATCAGCCCGTCCCCGTACCGTTCCACGCCCTGCAGCACGTGCGGGTGGCTGCCCACGACCACCGTGGCGCCCGCGTCGATCATCCGGTGAGCGAGATCGCGGTCGGACGGTTTCGGGCGGGGAGACCCCTCGACGCCCCAGTGAATCGCCACGACGACGTTGTCGCACTTTTGACGGGCCAGGCCGATGCCGGCGATCAAGCGGTCCTCGTCGTGCGCGCCGGCCACCCCCGGACGGGCGGCGGTGGCCAACCATTCCTCGTAGGGAAAGATCCGCGTCGCGGCGACGAACGCCACGCAGGCGCCGCGATCCTCGCCGAGCCCGGAGGCCCCGGTGGCGGCCTCGGAAGGAGCGGTCCGGCTCGGTCTCACCACGCGCACGGCCCACGCCTCGTCCGCGTCCATGCCCGCCCCCACCGGGACCAGCCCCCGGGCGCGGCTGGCTTCAAGGGCCGTCTCCAGTCCCGGCACGCCGTAATCCAGAATGTGATTGTTGGCCATGCCCGCCACCGTCACGCCGGCCGCGGCCATGCCGTCGAGATTCTCGGCCGGGGCGCGGAACACGTACGTTTTGTGGGCCGGCTTGCCGGCATTGCCCACCGACATTTCGAAGTTGACGAGGACCACGTCGGCCTGCTGGAACACGGGCGCGAGGTTGCGCCAGGGATAGTCCACGCCGTGCTGCCGGATGATCTCGTCCACGCGGTCCGACAGGCGCACGTCGCCGCCGGCCACGAGGCGGATCAGGGGGGGAGGCGCCGGAGGCTTGGACGTTTCGACTGGGGGGACGCCGGCCGGAACCGGTGGCGCTTCCGACATCGTCGCGGCCGGTTCCGAAACGAATCCGGCGGACGGCGCCGCGGGCGCGTGCGCCGGCCCGGCCGAGCCAAAGACCAGCAAGCCGGCGACGCACGCCAGGACGGCGACCCGCAATCCCCTCGCCATCCGCACGCCGGAACGCCTCCAGGTGTGGGATGGCTCTATTCCATGAGAGCGGTCGCGTCGTTATGACTGCCGTCCAGGCGCCGTCTCCGCGGTGCGCTCGGCGCCACGCAAAAAGCCCCCCGACCGTCGTCGGGGGGCTTTGATCACCGCTTCGGGACGCTTGGGGTTCGCGCTCGGTTAAAGAGCTACTACCTTTTGCGCCTGCGGACCCTTCGGGCTGTCGGCCACTTCGAAGCTCACCCGCTGCCCCTCATTCAGGGTGCGGAAGCCGCTGCCCTGAATCTCGGAGAAGTGGACGAACACGTCGCCCTGACCGTCGTCGCGCGTGATGAAGCCGTAGCCCTTCTCCGCGCTGAACCACTTGACGGTACCTTCCAAGCGTTCTACCTCCGATCACACGTACGATCACCCAGCTGCGCAGCTCGGTGCTCACACACTACCACCCCGCCGAACGCCTGTCAAATGATTTTGTCTTGACACGTCAGAATCGCGGTGGCATTTATTTATTTTTATGAAAACCTGTCACGGCGCGGGTTTCACCGCGCACTCGCCCGTGCTCGCCGGTCCGGCGCCGGCACGCGGATCACATCGGGACGCCGTAAGAATGACGAAGCGGGGGGGGGCCCCGCACCCCCCCCCCCCCACCGAGTCAAAAA
>JADGHN010000053.1 GCA_019683875.1 Clostridia bacterium | reverse complement strand
GCCACCGCGTGCGCGATGTCGATCACCTGCTCCTGGAAGAGCACGACGCCGTAGGTCTTTTCGAGAATCGGCTCCAGCGAGGGGTGCAGGTAGCGGACCGGCTCCTCCCCCTTGCGGCGGCGGATGTACGGTTCGACCATGTTGCCCTTGATCGGCCCCGGCCGGATGATCGCGACGCTCGCCACGATATCCTCGAAGCGGTCCGCGCCCAGGCGGGACTGGAGCGCCCGCTGCGCCGGGCTCTCCAGCTGGAACACGCCGATGGTGCGGCCTTCGTTCAGCATCTCATAGGTGGCGCGGTCGCCGGCGGGGATCCGGTCGTAGTCGAAGCCGGCGTCCTGCCGGGAGATCGTCCGGACGGCCTGCTCGACGGCCGAGAAGGTGCGCAGCGACAGCAGGTCGAGCTTGACGAGACCCAGCGCTTCGACGCCGTCCCTGTCCGCCTGGACGATCGTCACGCCCTTGGCCGCCATCTGCAGCGGCACGATCTCCTCCACCGGCTCCCGCGTGATCACCACGCCGCCGACATGCGTGCTGAGGTGCCGCGGAAACCCCGCCAACGCGGCCGCCGCCTTCAGCAGGAGCTCGAACTTGCGCCAGTCCAGGCCGCTCTCCCGAAGCTCCGGGAACTGCTCCAGCGCGGCCGCGAGCCCGTCGGCCGCAACGGAATACGGCACGCGCTTGGCGAAACGGTCGATCTCGTCCTCGGGCAGGCGCAGGGCCTTGCCGAGGTCGCGCAGCGCCGATCGTCCGCGAAAGGTCGAGAATGCCGCCACGTTGGCCACATGGCGGCGGCCGTAGCGCCGGTAGACGTACTCCGTGACCTCGTCCCGGCGGCGGGCGTCGAAGTCGATGTCGATGTCCGGCTTCTCCGCCCGCTCGACGCTGAGAAAGCGCTCGAAGAGCAGGCCTCGCCGGATCGCGTCCACGTTGGTGATGCCCAGGCAGTACGCCACGGCCGAGTCCGCCGCCGACCCGCGACCGGCGAAGCGGATGCCCTTGCGCGCGGCAAAGCGGGCCACGTCCCACACCAGGAGAAAGTACCCGGCGAACCCCAGCTTCGCGATGATGTCCAGCTCGTGCTCCAGCCGTTCCCGCTCCGCTGGACCGAGCCGGCCGTAACGCCGCCGCGCCCCTTCATAGACGAGGCGGCGCAGGTACTCGTTCGCGTCCGCTCCTTCCGGCAGCGGGAATTCCGGGTGGCGGTCGACGCGCAGTTCCAGAGCCGTGCCGCAGCGCTCGGCCCAGCGGCCGGCCTCGGCCACGGCCTCCGGGTAGGCCGCGAAACAGGCGGCCATCTCGTCCGCGCTCTTCAGATCCTGTTCCGCGTTGAGCGGCCGCCACGGGTGCGGCGTGGACACGTCCACCCCCGCCCGTACGCAGCAGAGGAGGTCATGGACCATGTAGGCGGAACGGTCGGCGTAGCGGACGTCGTTGGCGGCGACGAGCGACACGCCGGCCGTTTCCGCGAGTTCTGCCAGCATCCGCATCAGCCCGCGCCCGCCGGGGAAGTACGGGTTGACGAGCTCCACCCCCACCTGCGGCCGGCCCATGACGGCGATCAGGCGGTCCAGCGCTGCCCGGGCCCCGTCCCGGTCCCCGGCGAGCAGGCGGGCGGGGATCTCCGACGCGCGTCCGCCGGTGAGCGCCAGAAGTTCCCCGCGGCTTCCGGCGGCGGCCTCTTCCAGGGCGGAAAGGCTCGCCAGCGGCTGTCCCCGCGGATGTTCGAGGTGCGCGCGCGTGATCAGCCGGCTCAGCTGCCGGTAGCCGTTCGGCCCCGCCGCCAGGAGAACGAGCGGATGGCCTCGGTCCCCGCCCGCCTGGCGGGGCGGATCGTCCGCCAGTGGGGCGAGCGTGACCTCCGCGCCCAGGATGGGGCGGATGCCCGCCCTCTCCGCCTCTTCCACGAACTCGACGGCGCCGCACAGGTTGTCCCGGTCCGTGAGCGCCAGCGCGGGCTGGCCGAGTTCCGCCGCGCGCTGCACGAGCGCCCGGATGCGACTGGCGCCGTCAAGAAACGAGTACGGCGAATGGCAGTGCAGGTGGACGAATGACCGCCGCGCTTTGTCCATGGACGTTCAGGCGCCGTCGAAGAAGAAGAGCATCCGCGGGTCGAACGGATCCTCGTCCGGGTTCTCACCGTCCTGGGCGCCGTCTTGACCGCCCTCCGTAAGAGACTCGCCTTCGCCTTCCCCCTCGGCGCCCGTCGCCTTCGCGCTTCGGCTTTCCGTGGGGACGGCTTGCCCTCCGTGGGCTCCGTACACGTCCAGGGGGGCTCCGTACGGCCCCTCCGGAAACTCCTGGGAGAACAACTCATGGCGCATGTTCTCCACGTTGACGAAGTCGGTTTGGCCGTATGCCGCCGGCGTTTGCTCGTCAGCGTCCGCCTGCGTGAAGTCCAATCCGGCGCGGTTGCGCTGAGTCTTATCCGGCTGCCCGCGGCGACGTGGAAACATCGGGAAGACCTCCTTCGCGGCCAGCGGCCGCGGATTTGCGGTTCTAGTCTTCCCGCGCGCCGGACGGAGTGTTCACGATGCGCCGCGTGCGCCTTCTTCAGCGCCGCGTCAGTCGTAGATCCTGTACAACCGCCAGCGCGCCTCGCTCCCCCGCGCGGGACGGCGCTCCAGTTCCACCATGCCGCCGCCCGCCAGCAGGACCCGGTACATCGCGACCTCAAGCGTTCCGGCCAGGCTGCCTTCCGCCGCCGCCTCCCGGCCCGGCCACCAGGGGAGAACCTCGAACCAGCAGTCGACGACCGCCTCGATCACGTGCCATCGGCCGCGGTCGCGGTAGGCCAGCGGGATGCCCTCGGGGGAGAGACGCACCTGGACGTCCCGGCGCACGCGCTTCATCGCTGGAACGCTGACCTCTCCGCGGCCCGCCGACCGCGAGCGACCGGCTTCAACGAGAAGACCCGTTCGCGCCGCGCGACTCGGGCGTCCAACGCAGCGGGTCCCAGAACGCCAGCCGTTCCTCGCGCCAGTCGACGGACTCCGGCACGCCGAAGCCCACGTTGGCGGAGGGGAAACGCGCCCTGAGTTCCTGCACCACCTGCGGAAGCTTGCGGCGGCTCGGGGGCGCCGGTCTCTCCCGCAGGGCGTGCTCCCCTGCGGCCGGCTCCGTCCACAACCCGACCTGTTCCCACGGGCGCTCACAAAGGTCAGACACGAACGCCGCCAGCCGGACAATCCGCAGCGCGCCCCGCGAGCCGCGCGCCAGTTCCGGCCACAGCTCCCCCGCCCAGAGGAAGTGCAGCGCCTGGGCGATCGCCGCGTCGGCCCGCGGGCGGGCGAACCGGCGCTCCGCGCGGCGGATCCGCCCGTCTTCCGTGTGGACTTCCAGGCCGATTTCCCGACCGGCCTGCCCCTTTTCCCGCAACCCGCGGGCGAGGGACGCGGCCAGGCGGTCCAACGTATGGGAAACGGCTTCCAGGTTCGACAGGGGCTCCGCGAAGGCGACCGCCTGCATGACCGCGGCCCGCGGCCAAAGGGGCCGGACCTTGCGGCCATCCTCCCCGCGGCTGTACCCCTGAGCGGCGAGCGCCCTCTCCCCGACCGCTCGCCGCAACTCCGACGACGGCACGGCCGCCACCTGTCCCAGGGTGTGCAGGCCGAGCGCCTGCAACCTCGGCGAGATTCCCGGAAGGACGCGATCCAGCACCGCGACGGGCAGCGGCGCGAGCCACTGCGCGGCCGACGCGGCCGGCACGACGGGGAACGGGTTGGAGGGCGACGCCAGGCGGAGCGCGGCCAGCTGCGCCGTCCACGGGTTGGGGCCGAAGCCCGCGAGCAGGCGGCTCCCCCACCGCGGCACCAGGACCCTGGCCAAAGCGTTCACGACCTCTTCCGGGCTCTGGTTCCGACCAAGCTCAAACCATGCCGCCGCTTCGCCGTCCGGCTCCAGCACGGGCGAAAGGGCGTACGCGGCCGCCATGACCTGGTCCGACGCGGCGCGAAAACGGGTGGCGACGTACGGGATGAAGCGGGCACGAGGACAGACCTGGCGGGCCTCGGCTTCCGCCTGACCCATGCGCACGCCGGCCTCTTTCGCGGAGGCGTCGCGGTCGAAGACGTGGCCGTCCTTGACGATGACCACAGGGAGCTCCCCGCCCTGCTCGGCCCGCTCCACCTGCGCGAAAAAGCCGACGAGCGCGAAGTACCCGACGCGTTCTTTCGGCGCCTCTTCCGCTGGCCGTCCCATGAGCGACCCCCCCCGATCGAACATGTGTTCGGTGATCGAAGTATAGAACACGTGTTCGGGTCTGGTCAAGGCGGCGAGGCGCCGTTCGGGGCGGAAACGTGATCCAGGGGTGCCTAGACGGGATAAACCCAGAACCGTTCTTCCGACTTCATCTTCTCAAAGCGTTCGCGCATCTCCGGATCCTTCGACCAGCGCTCTTCCCAGTTCGCGGTCTGCGAGCGATGCGCGCGCAGCGCCGCCAGCTTGATCTCGCTGACCGAACGGATGTCGACCGTCTCGACCGGCAGGCCAGGATCGCCCTCCGCCACCGGAACGATCGGGCACCACACGCGCGGCCGCCGCTCGGGCGCCAGCCGCTGCACGGCGCGAACGGTCGCGTCTCCGATGGCATTGTGATCCGGATGCCCGCCCCAACGGGGGTGGAACGTGATCACGCGCGCCGGCGCCAGCTCCACCAGCACCTCGTGAACCCGCCCCGCCAGCCACTCGCGGTCGACGAACTCCACCGTCTTGTCCCAGACGCCCAGGAAACGGATGTCGCGCACGCCCAACGCGGCGCAGGCGGCTTCCAGCTCACGCTCCCGGATCTCGCGCAGGGACTCCCTCGTGGCGATGGGCGGATTCCCCATGTTGCGGCCCATTTCGCCCCGCGTGGCGCACACGTACGTCACCGGCACGCCGCGCGCCGCATGCAGCGCCATGGTGCCGCCACAGGCGAACGACTCGTCATCCGGGTGGGCCAGCACAACCAAAAGCGGACCTTCCACGTCCATCTCCTCCAGCCTCAAAGCGGAAACGGCGCCCGGCTGAGCTCCAGCGCGACGGTCAGCCGGCCCTGGTCGTCGTGGCCAGCCAGCAGCAGCCGTCCCTCCGCGTCGACCTCCCAGTGCGTCAGGCCCTCGGCATACAGCCAGCCTTCCTCCAGGCGCAATCCCACGCGAAAGGGGCCGTGGCCCGCGACCCTGCCCTCCGCGAAACGGATCACGGCGTTGCGCACGAAGGCGCCGAACGCCCCCTTCGTGTACGCGCCGGTCGTCGTTTCGAGGTGGACGTAGACCGGTTGCCCAGCAAATTCCTTCAGCCGCGCCGTGACTTGCGCGGGATCGATCGGCGTCACGTCGGTCAACTCCCTGCTTCGACACCTGCCGCGCCGCGATTCACCGGGTTCCGCGGGCGCTCGTATACGGCAAACGTGAAATCATATGCGTTGCGTTCGTCCCTGCTGTGGCGCTCCTCATGCTTCAAGACGAACGCGGAGAGGGCGTCGAGCGGGAAGTGCGTGTCCCCCTCGAACTCGCCGTGCACGGTCGTCAGGTAGATGCGGTCGGTCACGGGCAGGTAGAGGTCGAAGATCTCCCTGCCGCCGATGACGAACACGTCGTCCTCCGCCGCGAAGCGGGCGATCTGCGCCGGGTCGGTGATGACGATGCACCCCGGGGCGCGGTAGCCGGGATTCCGCGTCAGGACGACGTTCGTGCGGTCGGGCAGCGGCCGCCCGATCGACTCGAATGTCTTCCGGCCCATGACGACGACGTGACCCGTCGTCAGCGTCCTGAACCGGCGGAGATCCGCCGGCAGGTGCCACGGCAGGCGCCCGCCCGCGCCGATCACGCCGCGCAGGTCCGTGGCCACGACGATCGCGATCAAACCGCCACCTCGCCGCGGATCGGAGGATGCGGGTCGTAGCCGACGAGCTCGAAGTCCTCGTACCGGAAGTCGAACAGGTCGCGGACGTCGGGGTTGAGCCGCATCCTGGGCAGCGGGCGCGGCTCCCGCGTGAGTTGCAGCTTCACCTGCTCCACGTGGTTCAGGTAGATGTGCGCGTCGCCCAGGGTGTGGATGAACTCGCCCGGCTCGTGGCCCGTCACCTGGGCCACCATCATCGTGAGCAGCGCGTAGCTGGCGATGTTGAACGGCACGCCGAGGAAGACGTCGCCGCTCCTCTGGTATAGCTGGCAGCTCAGCTTGCCGTTCCGCACGTAGAACTGGAACAGGGTGTGGCACGGCGGCAGGGCCATCTTGCGGACCTCGGCCGGATTCCAGGCCGTCACGATCAGCCGGCGCGAGTGCGGATCGCGACGGATCTCCTCCACGACGTTCCGCAGCTGGTCGATGGGGCCGTCCGCCGCCTCCCAGCGGCGCCACTGCTTCCCGTAGATCGGGCCGAGGTCGCCGTGCTCATCCGCCCACGCGTCCCAGATGTGCACGCCGTGCTCGTTCAGGTACTTGATGTTCGTGTCGCCGCGGATGAACCAGAGAAGCTCGTGGATGACGCCTTTCACAAATATCTTCTTGGTCGTGAGGAGCGGAAAGCCCTCGGCGAGATCGAACCGCATCTGGTAGCCGAAGATGCTCAGGGTGCCGACGCCGGTGCGGTCGCGCGTCTCCACGCCGTGGTCGAGGATGTGCCGGCAGAGGTCGAGGTACTGCTTCAACCATGGTCACCTCGCGTCCAGATTCCTTTCCGCGAAGCGCACGGCCTGTCCTGCCAGGGCCATCGCTTCCTCGGCGCGCCGGCGCCCCAGGCGCTGGTACGGCGACACGTACCCGCCCAGACCGTCGCGGTCGGGGTAGCGAGCGTCGGTGACGTACTCCTCAAGATCGTCCAGGAGTTCGACGAGCTCCCGTTCGCCCTCACCCGCCCGGCGGCCGCGCAGCACGCGCGAGAGCACCGCGCTGACGTAATGCGTGCGCGGCGGCGCGACGCCGGTCCCGTACAGCCATGCCTTGGCCGCCTTTTCCGCCGCCTGCTGGCTGAAGAAGCAGGAGGCGGCCCACAGCCCCTCCTCGAACAACGCCTCCGCGGCGCGCAGGTCGTCCCGGGCGGTGGCTAGGAAGGCGCGCGCCAGATCCATGCCCCGAGCTCCTCGTCGTAATGGTAGGATCCTTCGACGGCCCTGAGCGCCTCGCCGAAGACGGACGCCTCGCCCGCGACCACGCGGTGCCCCTGGGCCAGGCCGAGGATGAGCGGATCCGACTCGACCGCGAGGCGCCGCAACTCCTCCGGCGTCAGCAGCGTCAGCGACAGCCGCAGGCCGGCCTTCCAAAGGAACGATCGGCGGGCGGCGCGCACGAGCGCACGGCGGTCGTCCGCGCTGTCGGGCAGCGGCGCGGCCACGGCGACGACGTTCACGTCGGAGTCGTCGCGCGCGCGCCCGCGGGCGCGGCTCCCCCACAGCGCTGCGGCCACGAGGCTCCCCCCGAGCGCGTCGTCCAGCGCCTCGCGGATGGCCGCGTCCAGCGCGTCCGTGCTCCCCACCCCCGTCAGAACTTCAGCCGGCGTATGCGCGCCAGCGCTTCGTCCAGCCGCTCGTCGGGCAGCGTCAGCGAGAGGCGGATGTAGCCGGCGCCGTGCCGGCCGTACGCCTGCCCCGGGCTGACGACGACGCCCGCCTCTTCAAGCATGCGCTCCGCCACCTGCTCCGACGTGTACCCGCGCGGCACCGGCACCCAGAGGTAGAACGTGGCCCTGGGCATGCGCGCGTCGAAACCGGCCTCGCGCAGCGCCGCCACGGCCTTTTCCAGGCGCCGCCGGTACACGGCGCGCATCTCTTGCAGGAACTCTTCCGGCGTGTGCTCCAGCGCCTCCACGCCCGCCATCTGGATGGCCGTGAACTGGCCGCTGTCGGTGTTCTCCTTGACCGTCGCCAGCGCCTTGACGAGGTCCGCGTTGCCGGCGGCGAAACCGAGCCGCCAGCCGGTCATGTTGAAGGGTTTGGAGAGGGAGAAGAACTCGATGGTGACGTCCTTCGCCCCGGGCGCCGCGAGCGCGATGGGCGCCCGCTCTTCCTCGAGGGTCAGGTCGACGTACGCAGCGTCGTGCGCGAACGCGATGCCATGTCGCCGCGCGAACGCGACGACCTCCGCGAAGTAGTCCGCGCTGGCCGTTGCCGCCGTGGGATTGTTCGGGTAGTTGAGGAAGAGCAGCTTGGCCCGCGCTGCGACCTCCGGCGGCACCTCGGAAAGGTCGGCGAGGAAGCCGCGCTCGGCGCGCAGCGGGAGGTCGAACACCTCGCCGCCCGCGAAGATGGTCTGCGTGCGGTACACCGGGTAGCCCGGATCCGGCACCAGGGCGACGTCGCCCGGGTTGATCAGCGCCCAGCAGAGGTGGGCGAGCCCCTCCTTCGAACCGATGAGCGCCACGACCTCGCGGTCCGGGTCCACCTCCACGCCATAGTTGCGCTGCAGCCAGCGCGCGGCCGCGCGACGGAACTCCGGCGCCCCCACGTACGACGGGTACCGGTGCCATTCCGGCCGCGCCGCCTCCCGGGCGAGCCGCTCCACGACATGCGCGGGGGTGGGCATGTCCGGGTCGCCCACGCCCAGGCTGATCACGTCGACCCCGGCCGCTCGCTTTTCGGCGATGCGCCGGTCGAGCTCGGCGAACAGGTACGGCGGAATCCTCTCCAGACGTTCGGCTCGTGCGAAGGTCGCCAAGGCGTCGCCTCCTACAGGAAAAACGTGCCGCGGAACACCTCGACGGCGGGCCCGGTGAGAAACACGCGGTCGTCCGCGGCCCACTCGACTTCAAGCTCGCCGCCGCGCACGGCCACGCGCGCGCGACGGCCGGCGCGCCCCGTCAGCGCCGCCGCCACGAGCGACGCGCACGCGCCGGTGCCGCACGCCCAGGTTTCCCCGGAGCCGCGTTCCCACACGCGCATCCGCAGCCGGTCCTGCCCCTCCACCTCGACGAACTCCGTGTTCACACCCTGCGGAAAGGCCGGGTGACGCTCGAACGCGGGGCCGATGGACTCCAACGGGAGCGCGTCCAGGGAGGCGCCGAAATCGTTCTCGTCGAGAAACACGACGCAGTGCGGGTTGCCCATCGACACGGCGGTGACCCGCACCGTGCGCCCTCCGACCTGCAGCGACGCCCCGCACACCGGCGTGCCCGGCAGCGTGGTGGGGATGCGGTCCGGCTCCAGGCGCGGCGGGCCCATGTCGACGCGCACGCGGCCGCGGTGCGGCTCGCATTCGAGCACGTTCACGCGGACCGGGCCGCCGTCCGTCTCCACCTCGAACGCGGCGTCGTCCGCATAGCCCGCCGCGCGAACGTACCACGCCAGGCAGCGCATGCCGTTGCCGCACATCTCCCCGCGGCTGCCGTCCGCGTTGAACATGATCATGCGGAACGGCGCGCGATCGCCGCGCGCGATGAGGATCAGGCCGTCGCTGCCCACGCCGAAGTGGCGGTCGGAGACGCGGCGGGACACTTGGGGCCAGTCGAGGTCGGGCAGGGGCCGGCCCACGCCGTCGACGTACACGTAGTCGTTGCCAGCGCCTTCCATCTTGATGAAGGGGAGTTCCATGCGGGCTCCTCTCTCCGTTACCCTGCGCCGGCCGCCAGTTCCTCAAGGAACGACCGCACCGCCCGGTTCACCGGTCCCGGGCGCTGGGCGTGCACGAGGTGGCCCGCATCCGGCACGACGACCAACCGCGCCCCGGGAATGGCCTCCGCCAAGCGCTGTCCGTACTTGAGCGGCGTCATCTGGTCGCGGTCGCCCTGGATGACCAGCGTGGGCACGCGCAATTCCGGCAAGTCCGCCAGCCGGTCGAAGGCGTCGCACGCCCTGAGGTCCTGGTAGGCCACCTCCGGCGGGGCATCCACGCCGGCGCCGCCCGGCCGCGCGGCCACGCGCGCAGCGAAGCCGGCGGCGCGCGCATCGTCCGACCGCGCGCCCTCCGGCGGTGCGCCCTCCGGCGGTGCGCCTTCCGGATGCGCATCCGGCAGGGGCGCCGCGCCCGCGGCCTCCCCGGTCGCGGGGGAAGCCATGCCAGCGACGGCCGCCAGGAGCTCGGGAGGGTACCGCCCCTCGGCCAGCGCCGCCAGGAAGTCCGGCCGCACGCGAAGGCGGCCGCCCGTGGCGACGAGCACCAGCCCGGCCGGCGACGCTTCGCCGCCTTGCCGGGTGAGGCCGTATTCGATGGCGATCGCGCCGCCCATCGAGTGCCCCAGCAGGACCAGCGGCGGCCGCCGCCCCCACGCCGCGCACAGGGCGCGCCAGAACGACTCCACCCATCCGGCGAGCGCGGGGATCGTCACCTCGACCGGAAGCGGGTCGGAGCGGCCGTGGCCGGGAAGGTCGGGCACGACGACCGGCCACGCCTGCCCCACGGCGTACGCGAGGTGCCCGAACGCGCGGTGCGAGCCGCCCGCCCCGTGGAGCGCGAGCAGCACCGGCCGACCTCCGCGCTCGGCCGCGGGGTCGACGGCGCCGGTCACGTAATGGACGTTGCCGGACGGCAGGCGAATCGTCGGCATGGTCCCATTGTACATCGGGCGTTGTCCATCGCGCGGCTCAGCCGCGCTGGCGCAGGACGACGGCCCTCCGGTGCCAGAGCGCGCGCGCGAGGTTGTAGCAGCCGGCAAGGAGCGCCCCCACGAGCGACGTGCCCACCACGATCACCCACTCGCCCCACCCCAGCGGCACGCTGTGAAAGGCCGGCCGCAGGACCGGCAGGTAGATCACCGCGCACAGCGTCGCGAAGGAGACGAGCGCGGCCACGATCAGCGCCGGGTTCGTGAACAGGCCGACCTGCCAAAGGCTCTTGTACTCCGAGCGCGCGTCGAAAGAGTGGAACAGCTGCGACACGCACAGCGTCGCCATCGCCATGGTCCGGGCCAGGTCGACGCTGCCGGTGACGGACAGCGCCAGCAGGAAGACGTACAGGCTCGCCCCGCCGATGATGACGCCGCGCACGGCGATGAGCCGCGCCAGCCCGCGCGCGAAGACGCCCTCCCGCGGATCCCGCGGCGGGCGCCGCATGACGTCGCGGTCGGGCGGGTCGACTCCCAGCGCCAGGGCGGGCAAGCCGTCCGTCACGAGGTTGACGAGCAGCATCTGGATCGGCAGCAGCGGCAGCGGCGTGCCGAGAAGCGTCGCCAGGACCATGAGGAGGATCTCGCCGGTGTTGCAGGAGAGCAGGTAGCGGATGAACTTGCGGATGTTGTCGTAGATCGCGCGCCCCTCGCGGATGGCGGCCACGATCGTGGCGAAGTTGTCGTCCGTGAGGATCATGTCGGACGCCTCTTTGGTCACGTCGGTGCCGCTCCGGCCCATGGCCACGCCGATGTCGGCCTCCTTGACGGCCGGCGCGTCGTTCACGCCGTCGCCCGTCATCGCGACGACCTCGCCGCGCCCCTGGAAGGCCCGCACGATGCGCAACTTGTGCGCGGGCGACACGCGCGCGAAGACGTACGTGTCGCCCACGGCCGCCGCCAGCTGCTCGTCGTCCATCGCGTCGAGCTCGGCGCCCGTCAGGACGCGGCCGCCGGGCGGCAGCATATCGAGCTCCCGCGCGATCGCCTCCGCCGTGCGCGCATGGTCGCCGGTGATCATCACGGCGCGCAGCCCCGCGCGGTGGCAGTCCGCGATCGCGTCGCGCACCTCGGCGCGGGGCGGGTCGATCATGCCGACCAGGCCGAGGAAGGTGAGGTCGCGCTCCACCTCGTCCGCGCGGACGTCGCCGCGCGGCTCGGCGCCCGTCTCTTCCCCGTTCGCGCGACCGCCTTCGCGCCCGCCGGTCGCCGCCCGCGTGGCCGGGCCCCCGTTCCCGCGCCCGGCGCTCGGCGTCCGCATGGCCAGGCCCAGCACGCGCATCGCCTGGCCGGCCATCTCCTCCTGTACGGCCCGCAGTTCATGCCGCAGCCGCGCGTCCATGGGGAGCACGCGGTCGCCGACGCGGACGTGCGTGCACAGGTCCAGCACGTCGTCGGGCGCGCCCTTGACGAAGACGACCGGCCCCTCCTCGCCCCGCACCACGACGGACATGCGCCGGCGCTCGGACTCGAACGGGACCTCGGCGAGGCGCGGGTAGCGCTCGGAGAGGTGCGCCGGCGA
>JADGHN010000052.1 GCA_019683875.1 Clostridia bacterium | reverse complement strand
GCCGCCCGCCATGTGCGCGTGCGGCTGGCTGCGACGCCGGAGCGCCTGCTGCTCTCGGTGCGCGACGACGGCGCTGGGGCTGACCGCTTCGTGCCCGGCATGGGGTTGGGCGAGATGACCGCGCGCGTGCAGGCCGTGGGCGGGAGCATCCGCTTCCGCACGGCCCCGGGTGCAGGCTTCGAGGTCGAGATCGGGGTGAGACGGCGTTGATCCGCGTGCTGCTGGCCGACGACCAAGCCCTGGTCCGCGACGGCTTGCGGCTGCTGCTCGAACTTCAGGGAGGGTTCGAGGTCGAGGCCGTCGCCGGCGGCGAGGAGGCCGTCGCCGCCGTCTGCCGGAACCGGTTCGACGTGGCGCTCCTCGACGTGCGCATGCCGGGTATGGACGGCATCGCGTGCGTGAGGGCGATCCGGCAGGTCGAGCCCGGCTTGCCGGTCTTGATGCTCACCACCTACGACGACGACCGCTTGGTCCGCGAATGCCTCGCCGCGGGCGCAGCCGCCTACCTGCTCAAGGACGTGGCGCCCGAGGACCTGGCGAACGCCATCCGCCTCGTGGTGGCCGGCGGAACCCTGATCCCCGGCGACCTGGCACGGGGCCTGCTCTCTCCCGGCGCGCCGGCGTCTTCCCATCAGGGTGGCGACGAGCCCCGGCCCGAGCCGCTCACGCCGCGCCAGCGCGAGGTGCTGGAACTTTTGGCCCAGGGGCTGTCGAACCGGGAGATCGCCGAGCGCCTCTTCCTCTCAGAGGGCACCGTCAAGAACGTCGTCAGCGAGATCTACGCCCGGCTTCAGGTGCGTGACCGCGTGCAGGCCGTGCTCCGCGCGCGGGGCATGCTGGGCCTGCCGGAGTGAAGGGGACGACGTCCCCTCAGACGGCCAGCTCGTACCCTGCCTCCTCCACGGCCGCTTTCAACGCGTCCTTCGTCGCCCTGGCCGGGTCGTACGTGACCTTCGCCTCGCCCGCCTGCAGGTCCACGTCCGCCGACTCGACACCAGGAACGGCTTCGAGCGCCTGCTTCACCGCCGACTGGCAATGGCTGCACGACATGCCGATCACCTTGAAGGTCTCCGTCGTCATCGCTTCACCTCCCTTCCGGTCAGCGGACGAAGCGTCGCACGGCGCCGAGGAGTTCCTCGATGGCCGCCTCGCCGTCGCCGCTGCGCAAGGCGTCCGCGACGCAGCCACGGGTGTGGTCGGCCAGCAGCGCGAGCCCGACCTCGTCGAGCGCGGCGCGGACGGCCGCCAGCTGGACGAGGATGTCCACGCAGTAGCGGTCCTCCTCGACCATGCGCTGGAGGCCGCGCACCTGCCCCTCGATGCGCCGCAGGCGCGTCAGGAGCGCGTCAGGATCCCGTCGGTACTTCGACGCGAGGCCATGGCCAGCCCCGTGCGCGTCCTGCGTCCGGGCGCCGTGCGCGTGGGTCGACGGCGGCTCGTCCTGCGTTTCGGATGGCGCGTGCATGCGGATCCCTCCTTGCGTGGCCGGATGTGGAAGCCGGCGACGCTGATGGTCTGGCGTCCCCGCGGCGTGCGGCGCTCCGTCGCCTCACGCCGCGCGGAACCGCCCGAGCGGGTCGAAGCGCCGGAGCAGCGTCGAGTTCGTCGTGACGGAGACGGAGCTCAGCGCCATGGCGGCTCCGGCCAGCACGGGGCTCAGCAGCCCGGCCGCCGCGATCGGGATGCCGAGCACGTTGTAGACGAGCGCCCAGAACAGGTTCTGGCGGATCTTCCGGAGCGTGGCGCGGCTTAACTCGATCGCCGCGACGACGCTGCGCAGGTCGCCGCGGACGAGCGTGACGTCGGCGGCCTCCATGGCGACGTCCGTGCCCGTTCCGATCGCGAAGCCGACATCCGCCGCGGCCAGCGCCGGCGCGTCGTTGATGCCGTCGCCGACCATCCCGACGACGCACCCCTCCGCGCGGAGGCGGCGGACGGCGTCCGCCTTGCCCGCCGGCAGAACCCCGGCGAGCACGCGCTCGGCCGGAATGCCGATCTCCCGCGCGACGGCCTCCGCCGCACGGCGGTTGTCGCCGGTGATCATCCACACCTGGACGCCCATCTCGCCGAGCGCCCGGACGGCCTCGGCCGCGTCCGGCTTGACGGCGTCCGCGACGGCGAGCGCGGCCGCCAGGCGGCCGTCCACCGCGGCCCACACGACGGTCTTCCCGTCGTCTTCCCAGCGACCTGCGCGATCCTCCAACGGCGACACGTCGACGCGCCGTTCCTCGAGCAGCCGGCGGCTGCCGACGAGCACGTCGCGCCCGCCCACCACGGCGCGCACCCCTCGCCCCGGCAGGGCTTCGAACCGTTCCGGCTCCGGCCCGGGCGCTCCGCGCGCCGCCGCGCCCTCGACGATCGCCTGCGCGAGCGGGTGCTCGGAACGGCGCTCGGCGGCCGCCACGAGCGCAAGCGCGGCGGATTCGCCCTCCGTCCAGGCGGCCGGCACGGCGACGTCCGTCAACCGCGGCCGTCCCTCGGTGACCGTGCCGGTCTTGTCGAGCACGACCGTGTCCAGCCGGCCCGCCACCTCAAGCGACTCGCCGCCTTTGAAAAGGATCCCCTTCTCCGCGCCGCGCCCGGTGGCGACCATCACCGCCGTGGGCGTCGCCAGGCCCAGCGCGCACGGGCAGGCGATGACGAGCACCGCCACCGCCGGAAGCAGCGCGGCGGCCACGTCGCGCTGGACGACGAACCACGCCGCGAACGTGATCACGGCCACGCCCAGCACGGCCGGCACGAACACGTTCGACGCGGCGTCGGCGAATCGCTGCGTCGGCGCCTTCGACGCCTGCGCCTCCTCGACCAGGCGGACGATCTGCGCCAGCATCGTGTCGCGGCCCACGCGAGCGGCCCGGACGCGCAGCGTCCCCGTGCCGTTCACCGTGCCGCCGATCACCTCGTCGCCCGCCTGCTTCGTCACGGGTACGCTTTCGCCCGTCATCATCGACTCGTCCACGGCGGACGCGCCGTCGATCACGACGCCGTCCACGGGCACGCGTTCCCCGGGGCGCACGACGACGACATCGCCCACCGCGACCTCGTCGACGGGCACGTCCCGTTCCGCGCCGTCCCGCTGCACGCGCGCGGTCTTCGGGCGCAGGCGCATGAGCTGGCGGATCGCCTCGGACGTGCGGCCCTTCGCCATGGCCTCCAGCCACTTGCCGAGGAGGACGAGCGTGATGAGGATGGCGCTCGTCTCGAAGTACAGACCCCGCAGGCCCGCCCGCGGACCGGCCAGGACCGCCGTGGCGCTGTACAGGTAGGCCGCGGAGGTCCCGAGTGCGACGAGCACGGACATGTTCGCGTTGCGGTTCCGCAGGTTGAAGTAGGCGTCCCGGTAGAACAGCCAGCCGGCGCCGAACTGGACCGGCGTGGCCAGGGCCAGTTGCAGCCACCCGTTCGAGAGCGCGTGGAGCCACGCGCCGTCGACGCCGGCGCTGTGGCCGATCATGGCGACGGCGAGCGGCAGCGACAGCGCCGCGGACGCGAGAAATCGGGCCCGCCACCGCTGGGTCTCCCGCCGGCGGGCGCCTTGATCCGCGTCGCCGCCGGCTTCCACGACCGGAGCGGCCTCGTACCCGATGGCACTGACGGCGCGCGCCATGTCCAGCGGCGACACCGCGCCGGGCAGGTACTCCACGCTCGCCGTGTTCGTCGCCAGGTTCACCGACGCGTCCACGACGCCCGGCAGGCGCTTCAGGGTGCGCTCGACGCGGTTCACGCACGCGGCGCACGTCATCCCCTCGATGGCGAGGCACGCCCGTGCCGTCGCGGCGCCGTCCGCGACGCCGGCCGCGACGCTGCCGGCCGCGTTCGCGCCGGTCCGGGCGGAGCCGGTGGCCGACTCGGACATCCACCGTCACTTCCCTTCATCGCCATTATACCCTCACAGGGTATCGCACGCACACGCTCACGCGGGGAATCGGGCCTCGCGCCGCTCGCCATACTAGTGCGCAGCGAGTCCGACCACGGAGGGAACCCATGAACCACGACAAGTTCATCGGCGAAGTGCAGCACAAGGCGCGCCTGGCCTCGCGCGGCGAGGCGGAGGCGGCCGTGCGGGCGACCCTGCAGACGCTGGGCGAACGGTTGACCGAAGGCGCCGCGCGGAATCTGGCCGCCCAGTTGCCGCGGGAGATCGGCGAGTACCTGGAGACGGCGGAGCACGGCGAGCGGTTCGGCGTCGACGAGTTCGTGGAACGCGTGAGCCTGCGCGAGGGCGCCGATCCCCCTCGGGCCGCCTATCACGCGCGCGCCGTGCTGGACGTGCTGCGCGGCGCCGTCTCCGAGGGACAGGTGGACAAGATCCTTGCGCAGCTGCCGGACGAGCTCGACCGCCTCGTCATGGCCGGACCGGACGGCGACCTGCGCCTGTGACGTCGTCGCACCGTTAGCGGCGGGGCGCCGCCGTCTGATCGAAATACGATTGGAACCCGGAAAGCGTCAGGGGGCCGCGGTGGATCGCGCGGATGACGCCCTGGGCGTCGACGAACACGGTGGTCGGGAAGTCGTGCACGCGGTACGCCCGTGCCACGCTGCCCGTCGTGTCAAGCAGGAAGGTCCACCGGTACCCGTGCTCCCCGGTGAATGACCGGACGACGGCCGGCGACTCGCGCACGTCGATGCCGAGAATGCGGCCCCGGCCGCCCAGCCACGCCTGGAACCGGGCGAGTTCCGGCATCTCGGCCCGGCAGGGCGGGCACCAGGACGCCCAGAAGTTCAGCACGACCGGCTGCCCGCGGAGATCACGAAGGCGAACCTCCCCGCCGTCCAGCGCCGGCAGCGAGAACTCCGGCGCGCGCAGGCCCACGTGCGGCCCGGTGGCGCCGGGCGAAGACGGCGGCGGGCCGAACGCCAGCAGCGCCGCGAAGAGGAGAAGCGCCACGCCGGCGGCCGCGACCGGCCGCTCGAACGGCGCCGCGTTCCGGGCGCCCCGGAGGCCGGCGGCCCAGGCGAACGCCCCGGCTGCGAGCGCGGCGTCGCCCCACTGCGTGAGGCTCAGGCGGGCGACGAGCGCATCCTGGGCATAGAAGCCGAGGACCAGGCGCAGCGCCGAAGCGAGGAACAGAAACGCGGCCACATCCTGTCCCGGTCCTTCATTCCGCCCGCGCGCCCGCTGCCTCCAGGCGAAGAACAGGCACAGCGCGGCGAAGCCCAGCGCGCCGTAGAGCGGCACCGGATGCGCGCGCACGCCGGGCGCCCACGGCAGTCCCCACGGCACCGCGGTGAACGTGCCGGCGACCGGCACGCCCAGCCAGCCGATCGAAATGGCGAGGCACAACGGCGGCACGAGCCGCGCCAGCCCGTCTCCGGGCGGCAGGCCGGCGCGCTTCAGCCACAGCGCCGCCGCGCCGAAGGCCGCAAGCAAACCTCCCACAAAGGAGAGGTCGGACGCTCCCAGGCCAAGCCAGGCGTGAAGCTCCAGCACGCCCCCCGGCCTGCCCGAGGCCAGCAGGTGCGCGAGGCGGCCGCCGGCCAGCGCGGCGACGATGCCGGCCAGCACGGCGTCCCATGCGGCGTCGACCCGATCGCCGTACGCCGCCCGCAGGGCGCGCGCCGCCCACGGCGCCGCGGCCAGGCTCCCGGCGAGCACGGCCAGCGCAAACCCGCTGACGCCGAAGGATCCCCACAGCGGGACGAAGTCCGGCAACGGCAGCGGAACCGTGAAGCGTCGCCCCTTTCAGAAGGCGTAGAACAGCCACCGCGAGACGGCCGAGAAGGAATCGGTGAAGATCAGCCAGCCCAGGAGAACCATGAGGAGGCCGCTCGCCCGCCGCACGGCCGGGAGCCAGGGGCCCAGCCGCCGCCAGAGCGGGTGCACGCGGTCGAGGAACACGGCGAGGAGAAGGAAGGGCACGGCCAAGCCTAGCGAGTACACGGCGAGGAGCGACACGCCCTTGGCCAGGTCGGCGACGGTGCTGGTGAGGACGAGGATCGAGGCCAGCACCGGCCCCACGCACGGCGTCCAGCCGAAACCAAAGGCGACCCCCATCGCCAGCGCACTCCACCAGGAGGGCGCGCCCGGCTTCACCTGCGGCCGCGCCTCCGCGCCGAGGAGCCACTCAGGAAGCAGACCGGCCATCGACAGCCCGAACGCGATGACGACAAGGCCGCCCACCTTGCGCAGGGGGTCCTGGTAATCCGACAGCAGCCGGCCGACGGAGCTCGCCGTCGCCCCCAGGGCCACGAACACGAGCGTGAAGCCCAGGATGAACGCCAGCGCCTGCAGGGTCACGTGGCGCCGGCAGCCGGCCACGGACGCGGCGTCGAGTCCCGTGAGGCAACCGACGTACGCAGGGTACAGCGGCCATACGCAGGGCGAGAAGAAGAACGCCAAGCCGCCCAGCAGCGCCGCCAGATACGTGAGTCCCATGGCTTTAAGGATGCCGGATGGCGCCGTTCATGTAAACGCGGCGCGTCAGGCCTGGCCGGCGCGCCGGTCCAGGTGGCGCTGCAGCCCCGCGCCGAGGGCCTGGAAGGACGCGATCGCGAACGTGAACGCGGCCGCCGGCGCCAGCGCCTGCCACGGGTAGAGGCGGATCCAGCGCGCCCCCTGGCCGAGCAGCCCGCCCCACTCGCCCGACTGGCTCGCCGCGAACGTCTGGTGCGTCAGGTCATCGAAGAACATCGCCGTGCCGCCGAAGAACACCCAGAAGATGCCCAGCTGGCCGATGGTCCACAGGGACCGCGCCACTTCGAGCGCGAAGAGCGAGCACGCGTACGGAAGGACATGCGGCCAGACGTGGCCGCGGAAGATGCCCCAGGACGTCGCCCCGGCGGCCACCGCGCCCTCGATGTACGGCTCCGCGAGCACCGCCCGGATGCGAGCCCCCAACGTGTGCGCCACGGTGAACACGTCGACGACCGCGATCCACGCCGCCATCGTGAGCCCCATGTGCCAGACGGACGGAACGGGGACACGCACCGGCACGCTGTTCGGCGTTCCGCCCCAGACCGAAGCCCGTACCGCGAAGAAGAGAAACACGACGCCCGGCACGCCGCTTGTGGCCAGCGCCGCCCAGCGCGCCCATCCTGCCCATCGCGCCCCCCGCGACACGACAGCGAGCGCAAGTCCGCACGCGACGCGGAGCAGCGCCGAGACGGCCGCCAGCGCCAGCGTCCAACGGGCTCCCTGAAGCAGCAGGCTGAAGATGTCGAAGCCCCACTTGTCGGTTCCGAGGAGGTGACGCCCGCTGGGCGGGAAGGGAGGCACCGCCATCCGGATCGCGCCGTGGGCCCGATCGACGTGGAGGAAGTCGCGCTCGCCGGGCCCATACGGCGCCACGTGCGGGCCCAGAACCGCGACGGCGAGCAGCACGAGCACCCCCACGACCCCCGCCCACAGCCAGGCGTTGCCGCGCCCGCGCATCAGGCCGCCACCGACCCTCGATCCGGCTCCCGCCGGCCTCGCGCGAGCCAGGACCTCACCTCGCCGGCGACCAGGTCGATCCACAGCACCGTCGCCCCGAAGCACAGCGCGGTCTCGGCCAGGGCCACGGCCGGGGCCCGCAGCTGCATCGGGTTGCCGTGCTGGGCGAAGGGCCACGCCGCTAGGCCAACGTAGCCGTACAGGTACTCGACGATCGCCAGGTTGGACACGGTGGCCGCCGCGACGCGCGGCACGGCCGATACGAGCGTGGCGGCGCACGCCGCCAGCCCATGGCCCAGCACCGTCCGCCATTCCGGCACGCCCTTCGCCCGCGCCGTCCGGATGTACGGCTGCGCCAGCGTCTCGGAGAGCAGCGTGTACGTCAGCCGGCCGAAGGCGGCCATCGGAAAGAGCGAAAGCGTCAGGGACGGCAGCACCCACGCGTACGGCCGGCCCACTCCGCCGATGGGCAGGAACGCCGTGCCGCCGTGTTGCACCCACCAGACGAACAGCCACTGGATCAGCACGACGGCGAAGAAGTCCGGCACCGCCTGCGCCGCGAACAGGCTGACTTCGCCCAAGGCGTTCAACCAGCGGCGGCCGGGCCACGCCGTGACGGCGCCCCAGAGGACGCCGAGGATCATGCCGCCGAAAAAGCCCGGCAGGAATACCTGCAGGCTCCGTAGGAAGAGCGGCCAGCCGCGGCTCCACGTGGCGGCATCCGCCCAGGCCTCGCGAACGCCCGGTGAGCCCACGAAGGGGTCGAGAAGCGCCGGAATCTGGGACCACAGCAACGCGACGCACAGCGCGAAGAACGCAGGAATCAGGCGACGAAGCAATGCAGCATCCTCCGACGGTGGTGTGTGGAGTCACGCGAGCACGGTCAGCGTCTGCCCCGCTTGCCAGGCGGCCCGCACGCGCGCGAACAGCGGAGCCGCCCGCTCCGGGAACGTGAGAAAGGCAAAGCGGTCGGGAAACTCCGGAAGCGCGCGGTACACCGGCAGGGATGACGCGATGTCGAGGCCAGGCACGTCGCCTGCTCGCACGTGGCGGACCGCGGGCGGCGCGTACCTGGGATTCGACGCGAGCGTCCATCCCCCGCGGCCGTCGTCCAGGACGTAGACGGCCGCGCCGCGGGTGCGGCGGATGGGCTCGTAGAGCGACGCGAAGCCGTCGGCCACCCAGTTGCACATCACAAGCCAGCTTGAGCCGATGTTGACCGTCACGTGGCCGAAGCCGGGCGGGATCACGACGACGTCGCCCGGGCCGGCCTCGACGAGCACGACTTCCCGCCCCGCGGCGGCGTCCTCCCCGTCCCGGCTCTCCTGCATGAGGTACACGGCCTGTCCATGGATGACCTGATACAGCTCCGGGTACGTGACGGCCTCGCCCGGCTTCAACGGATGGTCGTGCCCGGCCGTCTTGATCCGCTCCCGCCCCGCCGTGCCCGGACGCAGGACGGTCAGGTCGTAGCGCACGCCCCAGGCGGCCGCCTGTCGCCGGACGTCGGCCGTTCCGACATCCCGGTACATGACGTACCACTCGTCCGGGCCCTCCGCGGCCGGGTCGGCGAGCACCGGCCGCATCTCCTCCAGCCGCCGGGTGGACACGGAGCCCACCTGCACGTCCGGCGTGAACTCGAGGCGACCGGTGTCCAGGTCGAGCGTCAACGGGAAGCCGGCTGCAGCATGAAGAGATACGCGGGTCACGCTCTTCCTCCGCTCCAGGGTTCGGCTGGCGCCGTTTCCAAGAACATGCAGTTCGGGGAGCGCAGGAAGAGTCCTGCCGGGCGACGCGCCGTCCGACCCGCGTCAGCGCCCCGAAACGAGGCGCCGCCAGCCACCCCCGGCATCGACCGTTTGGAGCGGCGCACCCGGACCGCCTGTTCCCTCCAAAGTCCGCACGTACACGTCCCCGTTCGGCGCCAGCGCCCAGACGCCGCCCTCCCCGGCCGCGACGGCGACGAGGCGGCGGGCCGGCGCGCCCTCGACGGGCCGCGCCGTCCGGGCGAAGTCGGACGTCTCCCACACGCCGCCGGCCGTCGCCAGGTACACGGCGCCCGTCGCGGCGTCGTACGCGAGATCCGTGGCCTGGAGGGGTTCGCGCTGGCGCAGCGCGTCCATCGGGGAACTCAGGGCGTTCAGGTCGATCTTTTCTTCCGACAGCCCGGTCGGGCGCCACGTGCGACCGGCGTCGTCGCTGCGGTACACGCCCTTTGCCGTGGCGGCCAGCCCGCAGCCGTCCGGCGCGAAGGCGATCGCCCACGGCGGGCTGGGCAGCGCATCGTTCGGGGCGATGCGCTGCCAGGCGCCGGCGTCGGCGGCGCGATCCAGCGCCGCCACCTGGAGGCCGCCGGGCGTCCACGCGGCCAGGGAGCCCGTATCGGTCCACAGGGCCGCCGCCGCCACGTCCGCCCCCAGTCCGGACGCCACCGGCTTGTCGCCCGGCGGCCAGACCCAAAGGCGGCCGGACGCCAACAGGGCGACCGGCGCGCCGTCCGGTCCGGCGACGAGGCGCTCCACCGGGCCGCTCACGCCTTCCACCGGCGTCCATGTGCGCCCGCCGTTGTCGCTCTCGTACAGCCCCCGCGTCGTGCCGATCCAGAGACGCTGGCCGGAACGGGCCAGCGCCAGCGCGCGGTCGCCGGAAGCCGCGGAGACCGGCGGGACGCCTTCTGCGTCGATGTCGCGGCCCGTCGCCCGGCGGTAGAGCGCCTGCATATCCTCGAACGTGAGCCCGCCGACGACGTGCGCTCGCGCCACCCCGTTCGCGTCGATCAGCCACGTCTCCGGCACGCCGGTCAGCCCGTAGGCGCGGGCGATCGAGCCGTCCGCGTCACGAAGGACGGGATACGTGAGCCCGAATCGGGCCACGAACGGGCGCACGGCCGACCACGGCTCCCGCCAGTCCACCCCCAGCACGGGGACGCGGTCTTCGTAGCGCCGCGCGAACGTTTCCAGCGCGGGCGCCTCCACGGCGCAGACGTCGCACCAGCTGGCGAAGAAGTTCAGGAGCACGGGGCGGCCGCGAAACGCGGCCAGATCGACAGTTCCGCCGGCCAGCGCCGGCAGCGTCCACGCCGGCGCCGCACGGCCGACGGCCGCGCGCCGCTCCTGGGACTGCCCGTAGGCGAAGACGGCGAACGCGGTGGCAAGCAGGACGGCGGCCGTCGCCCACCGCAGCCAGCGCGGCGCGCGGGTCACGAGCGCACCACCGCCCGCCCGCGCACGTGCGCCGCCACGCGTTCCGCGGCCGCCTGCCCCTGCGCCAGCACGTCCGGAAGGCCGAGGCCGCGGTACGCCGCGCCGGCCAGCGCGAGCCCGGGCCGCCCCGCCAGCGCCGCCTCCGCCGCGCTCACGCGGTCCAGGTGGCCGACGTCGTACTGCGGCAGCGCCCGCGGCCAGCGGAAGACGGCCTGCCACCGGGGCTTCGCCGCAATGCCCATGAGGTCGCCGAGGTCGCGCCGGACGGCCTCGACCAGCGCATCGTCGTCCAGGGCAAGGGCGTCCTCGTCGTCGCGCCGGCCGACGAAGACGCGCAGGAGCGCCGTGCCCGGCGGCGCCGTGTGCGGCCACTTGCTGGACAGCCACGTGCAGGCGCTGATCGTGCGCCCCTCGCCGCGCGGGACGAGGAAGCCGGTACCGTCCAGATCCCCGGGCACGTCCGAGCGCTCGAACGCGAGCGCCACGGCGGCGGTGGACACGTACGGAATCCCGTCGAGTGCGGCCGCCGCGTCCGGCGCCACGCCTTCCAGGAGCCTTGCCGACACCAACGCCGGCGTGGCGAGGACGACGGCGTCCGCGACCTCCGCGGATCCGTCGGCGAGCTCGACCCGGTAGGTGCCTCCTGGGCTCTCCCGCAGCCGCGCCACCGCCGCATCCGTGAACAGCCGCACGCCCGACGCCGACAGGGCCGCCGCGGCCGCCTCGACGACCTGGAACAGCCCGTCCTTCAGCGTGAGGAACGGGCTGGATGGCACCGCGTGCGCGGGGCCCGCCCCGGCGTCGCGCGCCTGGGCCCCGCCCGCCCGGCGCGCGGCGCGCGCCGCCCGCCGGGCCGCGGCGATCCAGCTGCCCTCGGCATGCCAGCGCAGCAGATCGGGTTGCACCGCGCGCGCGCTCAGGCGATCCAACGCGGCGGCGTGGATCCCCGCCAGGAGAGGCTCCGCCAGGTACGCCGCCCACGCGTCGCCGAAGTGCAGGCGCACGAGTTCCCCGAGCGACGCCTCCTCCAGCGGCGGCCCCGACCGGCGGGGCAGCGCGCGGTCGAGGAGCACGCGCCGCCGTTCCCCGTCGCGAAAGAGCGTGCTGCGGAAGAGCCCGGCGTAGCTCGCCGGCACGATGCCGCGCAGGCCCGCGGGCAGCCGGTGAAGCGCGCCGTCCCGCACCACGTACGCGTGGCGTCGCGGCCCCATGCCGCGAAGGTCCCCGGCGAGGCCCAGCGCCTCCACCCATGCGCGCATCGCCGGCTTGGCGGCGAGGAACGAATCCGGCCCGGCTTCGACGACAAGCCCCCGCTCCCGGCGCGTGAAGACCTTGCCGCCGAGCCGCGCCGCCGCTTCCAGCACGGTGATGCGGATCGGCGCACGTGTTTCCTCCGCGATGCGCGCCAGTCGCCAGGCGGCGCCAAGCCCTGCGAGGCCGCCGCCGACGACCGCGACATGCGGCGCGCCGTCAGGCATGGGCATCCCCGCGCGCCCGGCGCTCCAAGACGTTCGCGAGCGCCTCGATGAACGCCGGATCGTCGTTCAACGAGGCGGTACGTGCGAACGCCACGCCCAGTTCCCGGGCGAGTTGCGCGCACTCGACGTCGATGTCGTACAACACCTCGAGGTGGTCGGCGACGAAGCCGGCCGGGCAGACGACGATCGCCCGCGCGCCGCGCGCCGCCTCGTCCCGCATCTGCTCCAGCACGTCGGGTCCCAGCCACGGGACGGCGCGGCGGCCGGCGCTCTGGTAGGCCGTCGACCACCG
>JADGHN010000051.1 GCA_019683875.1 Clostridia bacterium | reverse complement strand
CGCGGCCGCGCGCGGGACGCGCACCCTGGTGGCCACGCCGCATTACATCCCCGGCGGCCCCTGGGCCGTGCCGTGGCCGCGCGTGCGGGAGCGCGCGGAAGAGCTCCAGCGCCGCCTGGACGCGGCCGGCATCCCGTTGCGCGTGCGGCCCGGCCAGGAACTCATGCTAGACCCGCTGCTGCCGGACCACCTGCGGGACGGAAACGCGGGTTCCCTGTCCGGCGGGGAAGCGGCGCGCCCCGGGGACACGGTGCTTGTGGAGCTGCCGCTGACCGGGCGCCCGCTGTTCCTGTTCGACGTCCTCCACGAGCTCTCGATCATGGGTCTGAGGGTGCTCCTCGCGCACGCGGAGCGGTACGAGTACCTTGGCGCGGAAGACTTCGAAGAGCTCGCGCGCATGGGCGTGCGGTTCCAGGTCAATGCCGGCAGCTTCCTTCCCGGGGCGTCGGCGCAGCGCCGCGCCCGGGCGTGGCAGCTCCTGCGCGCAGGCCGCGCGGCCGCGCTGGGATCGGACACCCACGGCGCGCACCGGCCGCCGGGGCTGGACGCCGCGCTTCGTGCCATCCTGACCGAACGGCAGGGGAAGGCCTGGCTCGAGGCGATGCGCAGTGCGTTGCCCATGCCGCCGGTTTCACCGGCGTGACAACCGACCGAGTTCCCCATCCAGTCGCGAGTTGCGCGGCAGGCGCAGGTACTCGGCCGCCGTCCGGCTCACCGATCGGACGGCGCTGACGAGTGCGTACTGGCAAACATCGGGCGTACCCGCCCCGGTCCCGGCGCCGTCACTTCCTGCCCGGGCTCCGCATAGCCCAGAATCCCCGCCCTTGCGACGAAGCTCTGGGACGCGCAAGCGTACGTATTTTCACATCGCCGATGACCACCACTGGGCGCGGCTGTATGGCTTCCATATAGCCGGGCGCCCGGGCGCCGGGCTGGGGTGGGCCGAAGACCTATCGTTCGCACGGATTGAGCACTAAACTCGAAATGTAACCGCTTTCTCATCGGCCTGCCTGGAGGGTCGACTATGGATTATCAGCACCTTGTCCAACTGCGGCGCCGCCATCCGGCATGGCGCCTCCTGGCCGCGCAGAACGCACCGCTCGTCATCGGCTTTCTCTATGCCACGTTCATCGAGCCGAATCTGCGCAGTATCAGTGAGCGGGAACTTGAAGCGAGATTGGATGATTACCTCTTCCATCTGCGCGAGCAACTCGGAGAAGATGCCTTTCCCAAGGACGCCGCAGCCTATCTAAATGAGTGGGCGGACACGGAACATGGCTGGCTGCGGCGCTTTTATCCTGTCGGGTCGGACGAGCCGCATTTCGACCTTACGCCCGCGGCCGAACGGGCGTTGCACTGGCTCAGGGACCTGGAGCGGCGTGAATTCATCGGCGCTGAGTCCAGACTGAAGTTGATCTTCAATCTGTTGAGGGAGATCGTCCAGGGAAGCGAAACCGACCCGCAAGCACGCATCGCGGAGCTGGAGCGACGGCGGGCTGCGATTGAAGCCGAGATCGAGGCGATCCGCAGGGGGCACCTGGTGCTGCTGGACCCCACCCAGCTCCGGGAGCGCTTCCTCCACGTGGTGGACATGGCGCGTGCGCTGCTCGCAGACTTTCGTCAAGTGGAACAAAACTTCCGCGACTTGGACCGGCAAGTGCGGGAGCGCATCGCCACCTGGGAAGGCGGCAAGGGTGAAGTCTTAGGTGAGGTGTTGGACAAGCACGACGCCATCGCCGAATCCGATCAAGGCCGCAGCTTCCAGGCCTTTTGGGATTTTCTTATGTCACCTGAGCACCAGCAGGAGTTGACGACTCTCCTGGAACAGATTCTGGAGCTGGAGCCGGTGGCGGCGTTGAAGCCCGATCCACGTTTGCGCAGGCTGCATTACGATTGGCTGGCGGCTGGAGAGACAACGCAGCGCACCGTGGCGCGGCTTTCTGAACAACTGCGCCGCTACCTGGACGATCAAACGTGGTTGGAGAACCGCCGGATTATGCACATCCTGCGAGGCATCGAGCAGCACGCGCTGGCCCTGCGAGCCGCGCCGCCTCCGGAACCCGGCATGTGGATCGACGCACCGGCTCCGGCCGTAGCGCTGCCCATGGACCGGCCGCTTTTCCGGCCGCCGCGAAAACCGCGAATCGAGCAGCAGGAAGTGCAGGAGGGCTTGGCTGAAATCTCGCTCGAGCCGCTCTTCGAACAGATATACGTCGACAAAGACCTTCTGCGCGCCCGCGTGCGGCGGGAGCTGCAGAGGCGGTCGCGGATCACCCTCGGTGAGCTGTTACGCCTTTACCCCCTTGAAAAGGGGTTGGCCGAATTGGTGGCCTGGTTTACGCTTGCGACCGTTCAACACCTCGGCGTGGTCGACGAAAGTTTAAGGGAAACGGTGGCATGGCGGGACCCGGACGGCCGCCTGCGGCAAGCGACGTTTCCTGCGGTCACCTTCGTCCGCGATGGCGGCCATGTGGCGTCCACCGGCGAGCTCTTTCAGGCTATAAACCCGTCGGAAGGAGATGGAGCCACTGCAGGAGGAGCCTAGGCAGGATACGGGCTTGGATGGTGCGGCGCCGGCGGGAGCATCGAGCGTCGAACGTACAACAGCGCTCTCAGGCGTCTCACCGGTATTGATCGCCCTCTTCCGCGGCGTACTTTACCGCGATGAGCAACCGGCGCTTTGGGCATCGCTCCTCCGCTTCGAGGCTCAGGTTCGCGACCACGTGGCCCCCTTTGGCTTGGAGCTGATCTTGAACGAAGCCGAGGGCTACGCCTATCTCCGCCAGCGGGACGTGCTGGAGGGAGAGGAGGCGCCGCCGCGGTTGGTGCCGCGCCGCCAACTCAGCTACGGGGTCAGCCTGTTATTAGCCCTACTCCGCAAGAAGCTGGCGGAACACGATGCCAGCGGTGGAGATCCGCGTCTCGTCCTGCAGCGAGAAGAGATCGTGGACATGGTACGCCTGTTTCTCCCGGACACCACGGACGAGGTCCGGCTTTTGAATCACGTCGACGGAGACATCCGCAAGGTTGTGGACCTCGGGTTCTTGCGGAAACTCCGCGGTCACGAAGACCGTTACGAGGTGCGCCGCATCCTGGCCGCTTTCGTCGACGCGCAGTGGCTGGCTGAGTTCGAGGAGCGGCTGGCCGAATACCGCGAATACTTGCAAGGATCCGCGTGTGGGTCGCAGGGAGCAGCTTCGCCATACGGTTCCCAGGATGAGGAGGGAAGCGATGGATAACCTCGCGGGTTTCCGCCTCCACCGCCTTGAAGTCCTCAATTGGGGCACATTTCATCAAAGGGTATGGTCCGTCACACCCAACGGTAAGAACGGCCTCCTGACCGGCGAGATCGGGTCAGGGAAGTCGACCTTGGTGGATGCCGTCACCACATTACTCGTGCCGTCGAACCGTATTGTCTACAACAAGGCGGCCGGGGCGGATTCACGCGAGCGTAGCCTTCGCTCCTACGTACTGGGCTATTACAGATCGGAACGGGCAGAGGGAAGCCTGTCTGCACACCCGGTGGCCCTGCGCGACCGCAGTAGCTACTCTGTGATCCTTGCCCATTTCCGTAATGAGTCCAGCGGGGAAGATGTGACCCTCGCCCAGGTCTTCTGGGTGCAGGACAACCAGGGCCAGCCCGCACGATTTTACGTGGTCGCCGATCTGCCATTGCGCATCGCCGAGGATTTCGCCGGTTTCGGCAGCGATATCACCGAATTGCGTAGGCGCTTGCGCACCCAGCCGGGCATCCGCGTATATGATCACTTCACAAAATACAGTGCCGATTTTTGTCGTCGACTGGGCATTGCCGGCGACCAGGCACTTGAACTCTTTTACCAAACCGTCTCGATGAAGTCAGTGGGCAATCTGACCGAGTTTGTCCGCGAACACATGCTGGACCCCTTCCCGGTGGAAGAACGGATCCACGCGCTCATCCGCCACTTTGAAGACCTGGCCCGCGCGCACGAGGCCGTGCTCAAGGCCAAGCGGCAGATCGAAGCGTTGCAGCCGCTCGTCGAGGATGTGGACCGTCACCAGCAGGTGGAGGCGCTGATCGCAGAGTTGAAACAGTGCCGGGATGCCTTACGCCCCTGGTTTGCACAGATCAAATGCCGCCTGCTGGTCGAGCGCATTGAAAGGTACGACCGTGACCTGGAGGCTCTTGCGAGGCGCATCCAGAGCGTGGAGCAAACGCTCCGCGAACAGCAAAGGCGCCGTCGCGAGATCGAGAACGCCATCCTCATGAACGGCGGCGATCGGTTACAGGAGTTGCAGCGTCAGATCGAGGATCTCCAGCAAACCCGGGACAAGCGGCGCCATCGTGCAGCCGAGTATCATCAACTCGCCCGGGCGTTAGGCCTTCACGATGTTGATGATGAGGACGGATTTCTGGCCAACCGGCGCGAGGCGGCCAAGCAGCAGACTGCCTTGGAGCAGCAGCGCGCTGACGCGCAAAACGCCCTTACGGAAGCGGGTGTCCGCCTCCACGAATGCGGCGAGGAGATGCGGAAACTGGAAGCGGAGATCGTTTCGTTGCGGGGCCGACGCTCCAACATCACCTCCCACATGCTCGAGCTGCGCGCACGGCTCTGCCATGCCATCGGGGCCACGGAGGAGGAGCTGCCCTTCGCCGGCGAGCTCATCCAGGTCCGGCAGGATGCGCGTGAATGGGAGGGTGCGGCCGAACGTCTCCTACATAACTTCGGTTTATCCCTCCTGGTGATGGACAAGCATTACCGGTCGGTGGCGGAGTGGGTGGACCGCACCCACCTGCGCGGCCGGTTGGTGTATTACCGCGTGCGTACGGAACTTGAACCCTATCACCACGAACTGCACCCGCAGTCGCTCGTCCGCAAGCTCGAGCTCCGACCGGACTCCCCCTTTTTCCCGTGGCTGGAGCGCGAACTCGCCCGTCGTTTCGACTACGCGTGCTGCACCGATCTCAACCAGTTCTACCGCGAACGCCGCGCGATCACCCGGGCGGGGCAGATCAAGTCCGGCGACGAGCGTCACGAGAAGGACGATCGCTTTGCCATCGATGACCGTACGCGCTTCGTACTGGGCTGGAGCAACGAGGCCAAAATCGCCGCCCTGGCCAGGCAGGCGGAGGATTTCGAACGTCAAGTCCAGGAGGCCGAGGCCCGCGTCCGCCGAGCGGAAACCGGGATCCAGCGGCTGCGCCAAAAGGAACAGCAGCTGCTACGGCTGCAATCATTTCAAGAGTTCGAGGAAATCGACTGGACATCGGTGGCTGCGCAGATCGAACGCGTGGAGGAGGAGCGGCGGCAACTGGAAGCGGCTTCGGATCAACTTCGCATGCTGCAGCACCAGCTGGACGCGCTGCAAGTCGAGATATCGGAAACAGAGGCAGCTTTGCAGAAGCTGAGGGCCGAGCATGCCAAGAGCGAAGAGCGCCGGGACCACGCACAAAAGCAATATGCGGAACAGCAGTCTCTGCTGGCGGATTTAGAGCCGCAGACCGGCACAGAGATCTTCCCCAAATTGGAACGGCTACAGCTTGAGGCGCTCGGTGAGCGCAACTTTAGCGTCGAGTCCTGCGACGCATGCCAAGCCGAGATGCGGGATTGGTTGCAGAGCCGAATCGATGCCGAGACGAAGCGCTCGCAACGGCTGAGCGAGAAGATCATCGACGCCATGCGCAACTACCAGCGCGACTGGCCGCAGGATACGCGCGACGTCGATGTCAGCATCGAGGCGGCCGAAGAGTACCGAAACATGCTGCTACGGCTCCAGAACGACGACCTGCCGCGCTACGAAGCCCGCTTCCGCCAGTTGTTGAGAGAGAACACCATCCGCGAGGTGGCGGGGTTCCAGGCTCAACTCAACCGGGAGCGCCAGCTCATCAAAGAGCGGATCGAGGCGATCAACCGCTCCTTGCGGGCGATCGACTACAACGAGAACCGCTACATCGTCTTGTTGGCTGAGCCGACGAACGATCCTGAGGTACGTGACTTCCAGGAGTCCCTGCGCGCCTGTACCGAGGGGACCTTGACGGGTTCGGAGGACGACACCTATTCCGAGGCCAAGTTCTTGAGGGTAAAAGAGATCATCGGGCGCTTTCAGGGGCGCGAGGGGTTCGCCGATCTCGACCGCCGCTGGACAACCAAGGTCACCGACGTGCGCAACTGGTTCGTCTTCTCCGCGTCAGAGCGTTGGAAGGAGGACGACAGCGAGCACGAGCACTACACGGACTCGGGCGGTAAGTCCGGCGGCCAAAAGGAAAAGCTGGCATACACCGTGCTGGCGGCCAGCCTGGCCTACCAGTTCGGCCTTGAGAGCGCGGAACCAAGGCACCGGACTTTCCGCTTCGTCGTCATCGACGAGGCCTTCAGTCGCGGCTCGGATGAGTCGGCGCACCACGGCTTGAAGCTTTTCGATAAGCTCGGTCTGCAGTTGCTGGTTGTCACGCCGCTGCAGAAGATTCATGTGATCGAGCCCTATGTGTCCAGCGTGGCATTCGTGCACAACGAGGAAGGCCGCTACTCGATGGTGCGCAATCTGACGATCGAAGAATACCGCGCCGAACAAGAGGCGCGCAGATGGATTCAGGTATCGTGACTTGGACCACGCCTGACGATCTGAAAAAGGAACTGGAGTGCCGCTGGCTGAGGGGCGACCTGCTCGCTGCCTACGTGACAGGTGAGGCACTCTTTCCCCTCACCCTCCGCCTGAAACGTCCCGCGGCCCGCGATGTGGCGGAGCGTTTCGGTGCCGTCATGGACTGGGCGGACGCCTTGCGGGCGGCCAGCCGCGCGCAACGCGGCTACGGTTACGACCTCCGCTGGGAGCCTGTACACAACCGCGTGCAGGGACGCAACGAGCTACCCGTCGAGGCGGTCATCCCCAGCGAGGATGACGCCTTGCGGTGGATCCGGCGCAAAGCGGACGCGATGCGAGCGAAGGCCTTGATCGACATCACACTGGAACGCCAGCCGCGCCTGCGCGACTGGCTGGCGCGTCGCCCCCTGACGGTGCTTGAACACGCGGATGACTGGGAGCGGATCCTGGCGGTGCTGGATTGGTTTGCGGCTCACCCCCGGCCCGGCATCTATCTGCGGCAGCTGGACATCCCCGGCATCGACACGAAGTTCATCGAGGCGCGCCGCGGGCTTCTGAGCGAGCTTCTCGATGAGATCCTTCCTCCAGAGGCCATCGATTCCACGGCGACGGGCGTACGCCACTTCGCCCAGCGATATGGCCTGCAGGCAGAACCGCCGCAGGTGCGTTTTCGCGTCCTGGATCCAGCGCTTTCCATCCAGGGGCTGACCGATCTCGCGATACCCCCCGACCAGTTTGCGTCCCTGCGACTGCCAGTCCGGCGTGTCTTCATCACCGAGAACCGGACGAACGGCCTCGCCTTCCCGGACCAGCCCGGGAGCTTGGTCGTGTTCGGCCTGGGCTACGGGTTGGAGCGCCTGTCCGAAACGCCCTGGCTTCGTGACGTCGACGTGTGGTATTGGGGCGATATCGACACACACGGCTTCGGCATCCTTAACCGCCTCCGCGCGTCGTTGCCGGGCGTGCGCTCTTTCCTCATGGACCGGGAGACGCTCGAAGCCCATCGTGAGCTTTGGGGTGAGGAACCTCTGGACAAGCGGTATCAAGGCGAGCCCACTCTGTTGACGCTGGAAGAACGCACCCTGTTCGACGACTTGCTCCACGACCGCCTGGGCGAGCGGGTGCGTTTAGAGCAGGAGCGGATTCGTTTCGGCTGGCTGCGACGCGCTCTCGAGAAGATCACTTGATGCTCGGCGCATGGTGACTACCCGGTAGGCGCGGCCGCGCGCACCGCGCGCCGGCCCCCGCCGCCCGCCCCGTTCAGTCTGCTTAACAAACTTTCACCTCCATTGAAGGACGCGGCCGCTTAAGGGCGAAGCACCATTGCGCGAAAAGTCCGGGAGGGAGCCTTCGCCCCATGATCGAGCCGGAACCGTACTACGACGACGAAATCGATCTGCGCCAGCTCCTGCAGACGCTCGTCGACGGCTGGAAGATCATCGCCACCGTCACCGCCGCGGCCGTAGTCCTCACCGGCACCGCCAGCTTCTTCGTCATCCCGCCCACATATCAGGCGCAGGCCCTCGTGATGCTCAACGACCTCAAGCTGAACGCGCCGGTGGAGCCGCCGGCGCTCGGCCCCGAGACGTACGTGACCCTTGCGGAATCGCCCTCGTTCTTCCGGAAGTTCTCCGAGGACCTCGGCATCGTTGGAGAATTCCGCGCCACGGGCAGGCCGTACAGCGTGAGCGTCGCGGACGACAAGCGCACCCTCGTGGTCACCGTCAAGGACCACGACCCGCGCCGCGCCGCGGCCATGGCGAACGCCGCGGCGGCGGAGCTCGTCATCCACTCCGCGGCCATCAACGCGGACAACCTGCAAGGCGCCATTGACGCGCAGCTCGCCTCGGCGCAGAGCAACCTGCGCTCGCTGCAGGACCTGGCGGCGAAGACGCCGCGCACGTACGCGTTGAAGGAGTCCCTTGCCAACGACCCGACGTTCACGGCGCTCGTCTGGCAGCGGCTCGGCATCCGCGCGGACCAAGCGGCCCAGCTGGCGATGACGGTTGAAGTGCTCAACCCCGTGTGGCAGGACCTGCAGACGAAGATCACCGAAGCGCAGACGACGATCCAGGACCTGGAGCAGGAGCGGGGCCAGATCAAGGCGGCCGCCGCGCAGGGAGACGAGCTGGCGCAAGCGTTCCGCTCCCACGCCAAAGCGGACACGCTGGGCGATGGCCTCCTGAAGCTGAATCAGACCCAGTTGTCGTCCCTGGCCATCACCTCGCCGGCCGTGGAGCCGCTGAAGCCCGTGGCTCCGCGCAAGGCGCTGAACATGGCCGTGGCCGCCGTGCTGGGCGTGATGGTCGGCGTGTTCGCCGTCTTCTTCCTGGACTTCTGGCGCCGGCCGGCCAGCGCCGTCACGGCTGCGGGCGAAACGAAAGCGGGAGCCGCGTAAGCACGCACCGGCGACGTGCCGCCGGTCGGGCGGCGGCGATCCCAAAATCCCCGCCGTCTTCTTCCTGGACTTTTGACGCCGGCCGGCCATCGCCGACGCGGCGGGCACGATGGGCGAGGCAAGAAAGTTCCGCGTGAAGACCAGAAACCGTACGGAGTGTGGTGGTGTCACCGGCGCAATACAATGTCAGTGAGGCGACGCAACCCGTGGCAATCCCGCGTTGGTCCCAAAGGTCAAGTCGTCCTGCCGAAGGAAGTGCGTGACGCCCTCCGTATCTCCTCGGGCGATAGGGTCCTCTTTGACGTCGAAGACGGTAAGGCTGTGCTGATCCCCGTGCGCGCCCGGACGGCTGCTGATCTTCTGGGCATCCTTCGTACATCCAAAACCTTCGATGTCCGAGAGGCGCGGCGAGACTACCAGGAACACCTGGTGCAGAAACTCAAGGAAGGTCGGACTGATGCGTGATCAGCGCCGCCACGCGCACGTGGACGCGAACGTGATCCTGCGCCTGCTCCTGGGCGAACCGCGGACGTTAGGCGACTTCCCCGCGACCGTGGACGCGGCCGGATTGTCTATTCCGCCCCGACGAACCCACCGGCGCGCGCGGCGCCGCGGCCGTACCTGGCGCGCAGAGCCAGGGCGGGCAGGATGGCCAGCGCGGTGATCACGGCCGTGATCACGAAGAGGTCGTCCATCGCGGACACCGTCGCGCGCTGGAGCACCAGGCCGTAGAGCTGCGGCACCAGCTGCGCGAGGGCCTGCCCCGATCCGGCGGCTGCGCTGGCCGCACCCACGGTGCTGGCCGCACCCGCGGCGCCGCCCGCCGCGCCCGCCATCGCCTGCAGGAACCCCTGCAGCGCCGGGCTGTCCGGCGTCACCGCCGCCCGGTACGCCTCGAAGTACTGCGCCTGCCGCTCCAAGAGCACCGATGTCAACGCCGCGATCCCGAAACTGCCTCCCACCCGCTGGATCACGTTCTGGATCGCGGAACCCGCGTTCACCTCGCGCTCCGGGACCACGGACATGCCGGCCGTCATCGCCGGCATCATCGTCAGCCCCATGCCGATGCCGCGCACCACCATCCACCCGACGATCACGCGCGTGGGTGTGTCCGTCGAAAGGTGGTGCAGGAGCCACGTGGCGTACGTGATCAGGCCGATGCCCGTCACGATCAGCGGCCTCGGCCCCACGCGGTCGTAGAGCGCCCCCGCGAACGGCATCATCAGCCCGGACGCCAGCGCCGGCGGCATCATGATGAGGCCCGTCGTCAGGGGGGAGAGGCCGCGGATGTCCTGCAGGAAGAGCGGCACGTAGAAGAGCCCCGAGAAGAGCCCCACCGTGATGACGAAGCCCAGCAGCAGGCTGACGCTGAACGCGCCGTGGCGCAGCACGCCGAGCGGGAGGATCGGCTCCGGGTGGCGCAGCTCCCACCACACGAATGCCGCGAGGAGCACGAAGCTCGCGTAGAACAGCAGCACGATCGGCTCCGAGCGCCACCCCCACGACTGCCCCTTGGACAGCGCGAAGAGCAGCGCGAACAGCCCCGCCGCTGCCAGCAGCCCGCCGAACCAGTCGACGCGCTTCGGCCGCGGCCCGCGAATGTCCGGCAGGACCGCCATCGCGCCGAGGATGGCCGCGATGCCGATCGGCAGGTTGATGAGGAAGATCCACCGCCAGGACAGGTACTCCACGAGGTAGCCGCCGATCGTCGGGCCCAGCGCCGGCGCCAGCAGCATGGCCAGGCCGATGACGCCCATCGCCGCGCCCATGCGGTCCCGCGGCACCATGCGCAGCACCATGGCCATCACCACGGGCTGCAGGAGGCCACCGCCGATCGCCTGCACCGCGCGGAACGCCGTCAGCGACGCGACGCTCCACGCGAACGCGCACAGCACGCTGCCGAGCGTGAACGCGGCGAGAGTGAAGATGTAGATCCGCTTCGACCCGAACCGGTCCGAAAGCCAGCCCGAGAAGGGCACCACCACGCCCATCGCCAGCATGTAGACGGTGACGACCCACTGGACGTCGTCCGTGGGGGCGCCGAACTCGTTCATGATGTGCGGGATGGCGACGTTCACGATGCTTCCATCGAGGATGCCCATGAAGGCGCCGATCATCGCGACGAACAGCGGGATCAGCGGCAGCCCTTGCAGGCCGCGGCCGTGGCGCCCGCTCCCCCGATCGCCGGCCATGCGCGTCGCCTCCGTCTCCCGTGCGGTCATGCGGCCGTCCCTCACTTAAGGTGGATGCGGACTTCCGCGCTCTGGCCGAGGGTCAGGGTCTTACCCTCGTGACCGTCCAGCGCGATGCGCACCGGCACCACCTGCGTGACCTTCGTGAAGTTCGCCGTCGTGTTCTGGGACGGGAGCAGCGAGAAGGAGGACGCCGTCGCCAGGCCGATCTCCGTCACCCGGCCGGTGAACGTCGTACCGGGGTAGGCGTCGATCGTGACGTCCACCTTCTGGCCCTTGTGCACGTCCTCGATGCGCGTCTCCGGCACGTTCGCGACCACGTACGCGTGCGCCAGGTCCGCGATGCGCGCCAGCACGAGGCCGGCCGCCACCGGCTGCCCCACCACGGCCGACGTCTGCACGATGGTGCCGTCCGCCGGCGCGGTGATGTCCACTTCGACGGTCGAGGGGAGGGGGAGAACCTGTGGCAGGTTCCCGCCGCCGGCGCCGGCCGGGGTGCCCGCGCCCTTGCCCGAGGCCCCCGAGCCGGCCGCCGCGCCTGCACCCGCACCAGCCCCGGCCGCCCGGCACGCCTCGGGGCTGGGGTCGACGGCACAGGGCACTGCTGGCGATGGAGGGACTCCGCCGCCGGTCACCGGCACGCGCAGCCTGCCGAGCACGTCGCCCTTCGCCACCTTGTCGCCGACGTGCGCGTCCCATTCCGCGAGGATGCCGTTCTGCAAGGCGCTGACCGGCACGACGTCCGCCGCCACCGCCGCGTTGTTCGTGCTGACGTAGTTCTGGCCCTGATTCCAGTAGTAGTACGCGATGCCCGCCCCGCCGGCGAGCACCGCGAGGATGACGATGATGATCGCAATCGCGCGACCCGTCTTCACCGCGACTCTCCTTCCGCGACTTCCGCAAGGTTGCGCAAAACTCTCACGAGATGGGCAAGGTCCTCCTCCGGCAGCGCGCTGAACCACGGTAGGACGTAGGCCCGCAACGACCGGCCGATCGCCTCCGCCCGCTCCCGCAGGGCTGGCGTGGCGTGAAGCTCGATCGCGCGCCGGTCGCGCTCGCTGCGCCGCCGCTCCACCAGGCCGGCCGCCTCCAAGCGGTCGACGATGCCGCTCAGCGTATTGGGGAGAATGCCGGTGCGATCCGCCACGTCCGTCATCCGGTGGGGCCGGCCGTCCTTGAGTGCCCAGAGCACGCCCAGCTCCATCGGGGAGAGGCCCTCCGAACGGAACGCCTCCTGGAGCTCACGCAGAAGGCGCCGATAGAGCCGGCGCATGTGCTCGACGGCCTCGAAGGCCAGCTCCTCCTT
>JADGHN010000050.1 GCA_019683875.1 Clostridia bacterium | reverse complement strand
CCTTCAACGGTTCATTCATCCCCTTCCCAGGAGTCATGGGCCCACCGTGTCCGAAGCGTGGTCGAGGAAGCGCATGCGCGCTTGGCCTCGCCGGCGACCCCGCAAGGGTGATCGATGGTTGCGGCGGGGCACCGCCTGCCGTATGATGGTTTCAACCAAACGTTCGTTAGGGTGAGACCGTTGCCGGCCGCCACGCGCGATCGCAGGGCCGACGTCGTCTCGGCCGCCCGGCGGCTGTTCAGCCGGAAGGGATACCACGCCACGTCGATGCAGGACCTCGGCGAGGCCCTCGGCGTGCAGCGAGGCAGCCTCTACGCGCACATCGACAGCAAGGAGGAACTGCTCTACGAGATCGTGCGCGAGGGCGCAGACGCGTTCCTCGAGGCCCTGCGCCCGGTCGTGGAGCGGCCCGCCCCGGCGGCGGAAAAGCTGCGCGCGGCGTACCGCGCGCACGTCGGCGTCATTGCCCGGCGCCTGGACGCGGCGACCGTCTTCTTCCACGAGTGGCGCTTCCTCGGACCCGAGCGGCGGGCCGATGTCCTCGCGCGCCGCGACGCCTACGAGGGGCTCTGGCGGCGCATCGTCGAGGAGGGCGTCGCGTCGGGCGAGTTCCGCCCGGTGGACGCGAAGCTGGCCGCGATCTGGCTGTTGTCGTCGGCGAACTGGCTGTATCAGTGGTACCGTCCGGACGGCCCGTCGTCCGCGGAGGAGATCGCGGACCAGTTCGCGACCCTGGCCCTGAACGGGCTTGGGGCAGGCGGAAGCCGTCCGGCGCCGCCTGCGGAGCCGCCGGGCGCGTGAGGCGCGCGGCGCGAGTCAAGGAGCACGAGGCGACGAGTCGTCGCAGACCCAATTCGAGGAGGGGGACCATGGCGGACCGGGTGGATGAGCGTGTCCAGGCCTTTGAGGCGCGGATCGCGGCCGGGGAGAAGATCGAGGCCGACGATTGGATGCCGGAAGAGTACCGGAAGCAATGCCTCCGGCTGATTCTGACGCACGCCAACTCCGAGATCATGGGCGCGCTGCCTGAAGGGGAGTGGATCACCCGCGCGCCCACGCTGCACCGGAAGCTCGCCGTGCTGGCCAAGGTTCAGGACGAGATCGGCCACGCGCAACTGATCTACCGCGTGGCCGAGGATCTTGCGCGGCCGTACGGGCTCACGCGGGAGGACTTCATCCAGGACCTGGTCGACGGGCGCGCCAAGTTCCACAACGTGTTCTCCTACCCGGCCCCCACGTGGGCGGACGTCGGCATCATCGCCTGGCTCGTCGACGGTGCGGCGCTCGTCACTCAAGGCGCGCTCCTTGACACCAGCTACGCGCCTTATGCGCGCATCCTCAAGCGGATCTGCGCCGAAGAGGCGGTCCACCTCAAGCACGGGGAGGACATCGTCCTGACGCTGGCGGGCGGCACGCGCGCGCAACGCGCGATGCTGCAGGAGGCGCTCGAGCGCTGGTGGCGCCCGCTATTGCACTTCTTCGGGCCGCCGGACGAGATGTCCCCGAACGTGGAGCGGGCCATGCGCTGGCGGATCCGGCTCAAGACGAACGAGGAACTGCGCCAGGCCTTCCTCAGCCGGTACGTGCCGAAGATCCGCGGCATGGGGCTCGTCATCCCGGACCCGGAACTGCGCCAGGATCCCGAAACCGGACGCTGGCACTACAGCGATCCCGACTGGGACGAATTCTGGCGCGTCGTCAAGGGCGACGGCCCACTCACGAAGCAGCGCCTGCAGCTGCGCCGCCTCAGCCACGAGCAGGGCCGCTGGGTGCGCGCCGCGCTGAGCCGCGCCGTGCCGGCCGCCTAAGTCGTGGAGGGGGTGCGCGCCATGCTGCGCGTCTACGAAGTCTTTGGGCAGAAGCGGAGCGGCGAGCCCCACCAGCACGTGGGCAGCCTCCTTGCGGGCGACCGCGAGCTCGCCTACGTCCTCGCGAAGGAGTGCTTCACCCGGCGTGGGGAATACGTGAGCCTGTGGGTCGTCGATCGCGACGCCATCCGCCGGACGACGGCCGACGAGGCGCCATACCTGCACCCGAGCACCGACCGCCGGTACCGTCTGGGCGAGGGCTACCGGGTCACCGTGGAGAAGTGGCGGAGGCTGCGCGCGGCGCTCGGCGACGGCGCGGCGCTGCCGGACGAGGAGTCGCCGTCCGACGAGCATGACGCCCACGAGGAGGTTCGCGCGTGAACGCCGCGCTTCGGCACTTGCTGCTGTGCCTCGCCGACGACGAGCTCGTCCTGGGCCACCGCGACTCGGAATGGACGGCGTTCGCGCCGTTCATCGAGGAGGACGTGGCGATGGCCTCCATCGCCCAGGACGAGATCAGCCACGCCTCCGTCTTCTTCAACCTGCTGAAGGACCTGGGCGGCGACGATCCGGATCGCCTGGCGTTCCTTCGGGACGCGCCGGAGTTCCGGAACGCGCGCCTCCTGGAGCGGCCGAACGGCGACTGGGCCTACACCGTCGTCCGCCACTTCCTGTACGACCTGTTCGACGACCTCCGCCTCGACGCGCTCGCCGCGTCGAGCTGCCGCGAGCTGGCGCAGGTCGTCGACCGGCTTCGCCGCGAGGAGCGCTACCACCTGATGCACGGCCGCGCGTGGGTGGCGCGGCTGGCCGGCGCGGAGGGGGAAGCGCGGTCGCGATTCGAGACGGCGCTCGAAGCGGTGCTCGCGGACGTCCCCGGCCTGTTCGAAATGACCGCGCTCGACCGCGCCGCCACCGAGGCGGGATTCTTCCCGGGCGGCGCGGCCGGCCTCGCGAGCGCCTGGGCGGAACGCGCGCGCGAGGAGCTCGCGCCCTTCGGGCTGGCGGAGCGCGTGCCCGGCGCGGCGTCGCTGCTGGCCGTCGCCGGCGGGGAGGCGCCGCGGCCGGAGGCGCTGGGCGGCCGCGAGGGCGCGCACACGGAGGACCTCGACCGCCTGCTCGGCGCGCTCGGAGAAGTGTACCGGAGCGACCCTCAGGCGGCCTGGTGACGCCGCAGCTTGCGCGAAGGGGGTGCCGGCCTTGGCGATGCCTGCGGGCGATGTGCGTGTGGACGACGTGTGGGACGCCCTGGGGACGGTGTGCGATCCGGAGATCCCGACGGTCTCCATCGTGGACCTGGGGCTCGTGGAGTCGGTGCGCTGCCAAGGCGGCCGCGTCGAGGTCGACCTGCTCCCCACCTTCACGGGCTGCCCGGCCCTGGACGTGATCCGGGAGGCCGTGGAACGGGCGGTGGGGACGATCCCACACGTGGAGCGCGTCGACGTGCGCTACCTCCTGAGCCCGGCCTGGTCCAGCGACCGCGTCACGGAACGGGGGAGAGCCGCCCTGCAGGCGTTCGGCATCGCCCCGCCCCGGCGCGAAGGCCCCGCCGCGGCGCGGCCCGCGCAGAACGTGGCCTGCCCGTACTGCGGCTCGACGGCGACGGTTCTCGAGAGCGACTTCGGCCCGACGCGCTGCCGCACGATCTACTATTGCCGGGCCTGCCGCAACCCGTTCGAGAAGATGAAGGAAGTCTGACGGAGAGAGAGGCCCGGACTTGCGCTCACCGATCCTCCCCGGCGAGGAGGCCGTCGTCGAGTTCGACGTCCGTCCCGGCATGGAAGCCGCGTTCGAGGGCCGCGTCATCCACCCCGTGCTGGCGACCTGGTGGCTCGTCCACTACATGGAATTCGCCGCGCGGCGCGTGTTGGAGCCGCACCTTGAGCCCGACGAGGAAGGGGCCGGCATCGGCGTGAACGTGCGCCATCTCGGCCCGGCGCCGGTCGGCTCGCACGTCGTGGTCCGCGCCCGCGCGACGGAATGCGACGGGCGCAAGCTCGTCTGCGAAGTCGAGGCGAGCTGCGAGCACGGGCCGGTCGGCCGCGGCACGGTGTACCAGGCCGTGTGGCCGCGGGCGGACCTGCGTGAGCGGATGCTTCGCCGGACGGAAACCACGGACCGTTGACCGCCGTCGTGGGAAGCCTCAGTTGGATGGACGCCGGGCGCCGGCGCGCGCCCTGGCCTCGAAGGGGCCGTGCAGAAGCGGTTTGCCGTCCCTGGCCGCGACGCGGCCGCCGGCGATGACGGCGCGCAGGCGAAGATCGTCGTCCAGCAGGATGAAGTCGGCGTCCATGCCCGGCGCCACGCGCCCCTTGCCCGGCAGCTTGAGGATTTGCGCGACATTCTCGGTCGCGAGCCGCAGCGCCGTCTCCAGTGGCACCCCCGCGCGCGTCACCGTGCGCCGCAGCTTTTCCCAGAGGATGTGGACCGATCCGACCTCCACCGACACGAGGTCGCCGTGCTCGTCGAAGGCCGGCAGGCTGCCGTTGCCGTCGGAACTCATCGTGACGAGTCCCGGGTCGACGCCGCTGTCCAGCAGCCGGCGCACCGCCTCGTCCGGCGGGACGGCGTCGGGGGCGTCGAGCTCCGGCGTGGCGGACGCCGTCACGTCGACGGGCACGCCCTGGCGGGCGAGTTCCGCGGCCTGCTCCAGCAGGCGCGGCTGGCGGTTCACGTGCGTCGGGTAGAACTGGGAGAGGGGCAGGTCCGTCCGCGCGACGGCCTCGACCAACGGCTCCAGGCCGGCCGGACCGTCGCCCACGTGCAGGTGAACCCGGCCGGACTTGTTCGCGAGGAAGCCGCCGATGCGCGCCCGCGCCGCGAGCCGGACGATCTCGCCAAGGTCCGCCTGCGACGCGCGCTGGTCGGCGATGGCGATCTCGCCGACACCGACGACCTCGCGGATCAGCACGATGTCGGTTTCAACGTCGCCCGTGACCGTGCGCGGGGGCACCTGGTAGGAGCCGGTGTAGATCCACGCGGACACGCCTTCCTCCTGCAGGGCGCGCGCCTTCGCCAGCAGCGAGATCACGGAGCGCGTGACGCTGTCGAAGCCCAGGAGGCCGACGATCGTCGTGATCCCGCCGGTGACGAGCGCCTCGACCGTCACCTCGGGCGCTCTCGTCGTGGGCCCGCCCTCGCCCCCGCCGCCCAGGATGTGCACGTGGCCGTCGATCAGGCCGGGCGCAAGACGCAGGCCGCGGCCGTCGATCTCCTCCCCGGGCAGCCAGGCGGGGGGCGTCGGCAGGCGGTCGGCGATGGCCGTGATGCGCCCGTGCACCGCCAGCACATCCTTGCGACCGAGGGGTTCCGGCGCGTAGACCTCGGCGCCGCGGACCCAGAGCGCCGCGCCTTCCTTCGCTTGCGTCACCCGCGTCCCTCCGTCGCCAAGTATGCCCGCCGCCCCCTGCGCGCTTGCGCCTGCGGTACAATGGGTCCCGGCGGACGCAGCCTGTCCGCCCAACCTTTTCCCAGGAGGTCCAGGAAGTGGGCGCGGTTTTCAACCCTCCGGCGGACGGTCAGCCGATCCGTTACGAAAACGGGCGGCTGCACGTGCCCGACCGGCCGATCATCCCGTTCATCGAAGGCGACGGCACGGGCCCGGACATCTGGCGGGCGTCCGTCCGCGTGTTCGACGCCGCCGTCGAGAAGGCGTATCAGGGAAAGCGGCGCATCGCCTGGATGGAGGTGCTCGCGGGCGAGAAGGCGCACAACCTCACGGGCGACTGGCTGCCGGACGCCACGCTTGAGGCGATCAAGACGTATCGGGTGGCCATCAAGGGGCCGCTGACGACGCCCGTGGGAGGCGGCATCCGCAGCCTCAACGTCACGCTGCGGCAGGAGCTGGACCTGTACGCCTGCATCCGGCCCGTGCGCTGGTTCGAGGGCGTGCCGTCGCCGGTGCGCCATCCGGAGAAGCTGGACATCGTCATCTTCCGCGAGAACACCGAGGACATCTACGCGGGGATCGAATGGCCGGCGCGTTCCGAGGAGGCGCGCAAGGTCATCGACTTCCTCGCCCAGGAGTTCGGGCGCGGCGTTCGACCGGACAGCGGCATCGGCATCAAGCCCATCAGCGAGTTCGGCTCCAAGCGCCTGGTGCGCAAGGCCATCGAGTACGCCATCGAGCACAAGCGTCCGAGCGTCACCCTCGTCCACAAGGGCAACATCATGAAGTACACGGAAGGCGCCTTCCGCAACTGGGGCTACGAGGTCGCGCGGGAGGAGTTCGGCGACGTCACCGTCTCGTGGGACGAGGTCCAGAAGGAGCACGGCGGCCGGGTGCCGGAGGGCAAGATCCTCATCAAGGACGAGATCTGCGACGCCATGTTCCAGAAGCTGCTGCTGCGGCCAGAGGACTATAGCGTCCTCGCCTCGCCGAACCTGAACGGCGACTACCTGTCGGACGCAGCGGCGGCGCAGGTCGGCGGCATCGGCATCGCGCCGGGCGCGAACGTCGGCGACGGGTACGCCGTCTTCGAGGCGACGCACGGCACCGCGCCGAAATACGCCGGGCAGGACAAGGTCAACCCAGGCTCGGTCATCCTCTCCGGCGTCATGATGCTCGAATACCTCGGCTGGAACGAGGCGGCCGACGCCATCGTGCGCGCCATGGAGCGCACGATCTCCCAACGGGTCGTCACCTACGACTTCGCCCGGCTGATGGAGAACGCGAAGGAAGTCAGGACCAGCGAGTTCGCCGACGCCGTGATCGCGAACCTGACCGTGTAGGCGGCAAGGGATTCGCGGATCGCGGCGCGAACGTCGTGAAATCGCGGTCGTGAGGAGGGCTGACGTGCGGGTCGCGGTGCTGGTCAATGCGGACAAGCCGCGCGCCATCGAGGTGGCGGGCCGGCTGGCTTCATGGCTGCGGGAACGGCAGGTGGAGCCCTTGACCACGCCCGAGCTCGCGAGCGTCGTCCCCGGCGCGGCTGCGGCGGACCCCGCGCGCTGGGGGGACGCGTCGTTCGCCGTGGTGCTCGGCGGGGACGGCACCCTGCTTCAGGCGGCTCGCCAGCTGACGCCGCACGGCGTGCCGCTCCTGGGCGTCAACTTCGGCCACCTCGGCTTCCTGACGGAACTCGAGGCCACGGAGCTGTTCGAACGCCTGCCCGATTTCCTTGCGGGCCGCTACCTCATCGACGAGCGCAGCCTCCTCGGCGCGCGCATTCTGGGGCAGGACGAGCGGCCGCCACGCCTCGCCTTCAACGACGCCGTCATCAGCCGCGTGCCCTTCTCCCGCCTCTTGCAGCTTGAGGTGTTCGCGGACGACGACCCGGTCTCCACGTACCTCGCCGACGGGCTCATCGTGGCGACGCCCACGGGGTCGACGGCGTACTCCCTCGCCGCCGGCGGGCCCGTGCTCGATCCGAGCCTGAAGGCGCTGGTCGTCACGCCGATCTGCGCGTACTCCTTCGGATCGCGCCCGATCGTGGTGCCGGCGGAACGGCGCATCCGGATCCGCCTGGCGGGGCCGGCGCGGGACGTCGTGCTCACGCTGGACGGCCAGGATTCCCGTTCGCTGGAGACCGGCCAGACGGTCGAGGTCGCGATCGTCGAGCCGCGCGTCCGGCTGCTGCGCTCGCCGGGCTGGAACTTCTATTCCGTCCTGCGCCGCAAGTGGGCGGAGGGAGCGCGGGCATGAGCGGCATCGTCCTGCGGGAACTTCGCGTGCGCGACTTCGCCATCGTCGACGAAGTGCGCGTGCCCTTTTCCGACGGATTCAACGTCCTCACGGGCGAGACGGGCGCCGGCAAGTCGATCCTGATCGACGCCCTCAGCGTCGCGCTGGGCGGGCGCGCCGCGGTGGAGCAGATCCGCCAGGGCGCCGAGGAGGCGCGCGTGGAAGCCGTCTTCGAGGTGCGGCGCGAAGACCATCCCGTCGTGGAGCAGCTTCAGGCCGAGGGCCTTTACGAGACCGGCGACGGCATCGTCGTGCTGGGGCGGACGCTGTCCGCCAGCGGCCGGCACCTCGCGCACGTGAACGGCCGGCTCGCCACCGCGCGGCTTCTGCGCGACATCGGCAGCCAGTGGGTCGAAATCCACGGCCAGCACGAGCACCAGCACCTCTTTTCGCCCGCGCGCCAGCGGGATCTGCTCGACAGCTTCGCCGGCGAGGAGGCGCAGCAGACCCGGCGGCGCGTGCGCGACGCGTTTCATCGCTGGCGGGAGATCCTCGCGGAGCGCGCCCGCCTGGCGGGCGACCCGCGTGAACGCGCGAGGGAAGAGGACCTGCTCCGCTTCCAGCTGAGCGAAATCGACGCGGCACGGCTGCGGCCGGGCGAGGAGGAGGAACTCGCCGCGCGCCGGCGCATCCTGCAGCACGCGCAACGCCTGTTCGAGGTCGCGGCGAGCGCATATCAACGGTTGGCGGAGGGCGCTGTCCCCGGCGGCGCCGTCGCGGACGCCGTCAGCGCCGTCGCGGAAGCGGTGCGCCATGCGGCGTCGATCGACGACCGTCTCGACAACGTCCGCGCCATGCTGGACGACGCGGCGACCATGTTGAGAGAGGCCGCACGCGAGCTCCGCCACTACCGCGACAGCCTGCAGTTCGAGCCCGAAGAGCTGGCGCAGATCGAAGAGCGCTGGGATCTGATCAGCCGGTTGAAGCGCAAGTACGGCGAGACCATCGAGGACATCCTTGCCTACCGCAACCAGGTGGCCGCGGCGCTGGACTCGCGGGCGCGGGACGACGAGCGGGCCAAGGCGCTCGACGCGGAAGAGGCGGCCGCGCGGGCCGAGCTCGCCTCCGCGTGCCGGGAGCTGTCCCGCATCCGCCGCGAGGCCGCGGGCCGGCTTCAAGAGAGCGTCAGCCGCGAGCTCGCCGCGCTCGCTTTCCCGGATGCCGCGTTCGTGGTGGACGTCCGCCCGCGCTGGAAGGACGGGGCGGACGGCCGCGAGCCGGACGCCGACGCGACCGGCGCGGACGACGTCGAATTCCGCCTCGCGGCCAATCCGGGCGACGAGCCGCGTCCGCTGCGCGCCGTCGCCTCCGGGGGCGAGCTGTCGCGGATCATGCTGGCGCTCTGCGCGAGCGCCGCGTCGGCGCTCGACGTGCCCGTCGTCGTGTTCGACGAGATCGACGCCGGTGTGGGCGGCCGGACGGCGCAGGCCGTGGGGCAACGCCTCGCCTCGCTCGGACGCCATCGCCAGGTTCTCTGCATCACGCATTTGGCGCAAATCGCCGCGCGCGCGCACCATCACGTCGCCATCCGCAAGCGCGTGCGGCGCTCGCGTACGGCGGTCGCCGTGACGGCCGTGCGCGGCGCGGACCGCGCGCGCGAAATCGCGCGGATGTTGTCGGGCGACGATTCGCCGGCGGCGTTGCGCCACGCCGAGGAGCTTTTACAAAACGTGGAATAGGCCTGATTGGCAGCCGCGCGCGACGTCTCCAGGATACACACGCCTTGTTCCGGGCACGTTACGCCTAGTCACGGTCCGGCAAGGCGTTTTTTCATGCATTTCGCGCCTTTCGGACCAGAAGGAGGTGAGGCAAGCGGCCCAATCCAGTCCGGGAGCGTGATGACAATTGAATCCACGCGTTCGCCGCTGGGTCGGACTCGTCCTTGCGATCGCGGTGCTGGTCGTCGGCTTCACGCCGCCATACCAGACCCTCGAGCGCCTGCCCGATCAGCTGCAGTTGACCAAGGGCAGCCAGACCGCGCTGGACCTGGCCTGGCAGCGGGGTTGGCTGGCCATCCGCGGCGACCGGCCGAGCGGGCTCGAGGTCGACGGAGCGCCGCTGGGCACGGAATGGCGGGCCCTGCGTCACGACGTCCTGCGGCTGAACGCTCGCGCGGTGGGCGTCACCCGCGTCCAGCTGGCCCTCTTGGGCTGGCTGCCGCTGCGCACGGTGACCGTGGACGTGCGGCCGACCGTCACCGTGGTGCCGGGCGGCCAAGCCATCGGCATCGTGCTGCATAGCGACGGCGTCGTCGTCGTCGACGAAGCCGGCCTACGCGACCGCGACGGGCGCGTGCGCCACCCGGCGCAGGAGGCCGGAATCCGCGTCGGCGACGTGATCGTCTCCGTCGGCGGTCAGGCGGTGACCGACAAAGAGGACGCCGCGCGCAAGATCGACGCCGCGGCCCGGACAGGTCGCGCCATCGCGATCACCGTCCGTCGTGACGGCCAGCTGCGCACGTACGCCGTGCAACCCGTGTGGGACGTGCGCGCCGGCCGGTACCTGGTCGGCGTGTGGATTCGCGACGGCGCGTCGGGCGTCGGCACCATGACCTTCTACGATCCGCAGTCGCGCCGGTTCGCGGCGCTCGGCCACGTGATCAGCGACACCCGCACGGGCGACGCCTATGCGATCCACGACGGCCAGATCGTGGAGGCGATCGTGAGCGACATCGATCGGGGCGCCGTGGGCGCGCCCGGCGAGAAGCTCGCGGTGTTCGTCGGACGCCGGCGACCGCTGGGAATCCTGGAGAAGAACACGGAGGTCGGCGTCTTCGGCAGGTTGTCGCGCGTGCCTGACGGCGGCGGCGCGGCGGTGCCCGTGGCGCTTCCGCAGGAAGTGCACCCGGGCGCGGCGGTGATCCGCACCGTGTTGCACGGGCAGAAGGTGGACACGTTCGACGTGGAAATCGAACGCGTCATCACCCAGGACCGCCCGGCCAGCAAGGGCCTGATCCTGCACGTGACAGACCCGCGCCTCCTGAGGGAGGCCGGCGGGATCGTGCAGGGGATGTCGGGCAGCCCGATCCTTCAGGACGGGAAACTTGTCGGCGCCGTCACCCACGTGTTCGTCAACGATCCGACGCGCGGCTACGGCGTTCTGGCGCTCTGGATGGCGGAGAAAGCCGGCCTCATGTCGACACCGTCCGCGGCGGCTCCGGGATCATGATCCCGGAGCCTCGCGTTTTTGACGAATGTTGGCGTCGGAATTCGTCGTTCGATTCTCGGGCGCACCGAACAGGGATGCGTCCCTACCTGTCCAAATTTTGGTCCATAATTGCAACTGCCTTGGTTGCATCTGCCAGAGTTTCCGGTCGAGAGGGAGTGGCGCATGCCCGCGATCGCCTTGCCGAAAAACGATCCGATCCGGATCCTCATCGGGGACGACAACCGCGAGTTCTGCCACATGCTGCGCAGCTACATGGCCGAACAGCCCGACTTTGAAGTGATCGGCATCGCCCAGAACGGCCGGGAGGTGCTGGAGCTGGTGCGCCAGCGGCCGGACGTTCTCGTCCTCGACATCATCATGCCGCACCTCGACGGCATCGGCGTCCTGGAGCGCCTCAGCCGTCAGATGGGCGACCAGCGTCCCAAGGTGATCATGTTGACGGCGTTCGGCCAGGAACACATCACGCAGCGGGCCGTGGCCCTGGGCGCGGACTACTACATCTTGAAGCCGTTCGATCTCGCCACGCTTGCGAACCGCATCCGCGAGGTCGTCCGCCAGCAGCCGGCGCCAGGGCCGTCGGCGCCCGCGCGCAACGTCGACCGGCGCATCACCGACGTGCTGCACGAGATCGGCATCCCGGCGCACATCAAGGGATACCGTTACCTTCGTGAAGCGATCGCGATGGTGACGGAGCGCATCGATCTGTTGAGCGCGATCACGAAAGAGCTGTACCCGACCATCGCGAAACGGAACGGCACGACGCCCAGCCGCGTGGAGCGCGCCATCCGGCACGCCATCGAGGTGGCGTGGAGCCGCGGCAACTTCGAGGCGATCCAGTCGCTCTTCGGCCACACCGTCAGCTCGGACCGCGGCAAGCCGACCAACTCCGAGTTCATCGCCATGTTGGCGGATCGGCTTCGCCTGGAGGACCACGTCTAACGCCCGTTCCCCTGCCCGAGTCCCCGGGACCGCGCCACCGCGCGGTCCCTTCGCGTTCTTGGGAATCGGGCCGCAGACCGGCGTCCACACTAAGCCGGGGGTGTGGAGCCGTGCACGCGGCGGGACCCGCGAGGGTCGGGCGGCGCACGAAGTGGCTGGCCGAGCGCTTGCGACGCGGCGACGTCGCGATCATTGACCACCGCGACCTCGACGAGGTGGCCGCTCGCTCGCTGCTGGACCGCGGGGTGCGCGCCGTGGTAAACGCGGACACGTTTCTCTCGGGACGGTATCCGGCGGGGGGAGCGCGACTGCTCGCGGCCGCCGGCGTGGCGCTGGTCGAAGCGGTGGACCCTTCGGTCCTGGATCTGCCGGACGGGGTCCTGGTGGAGATCGACGGAGCGATCGTGCGCGCCGGGGGTCGCGAGTGGCGCGGGCGCGAGGTCCCGTCGGCCGAGCTGGAGGAGCGCTGGCGCCGGGCGCATGACCACCTGCGGGCGGAGATCGCTTCGTTCCTGGCCAACACTATCGACCACGCCCGCAGGGAACAGGCGCTGGTGCTTCAACCGCTCGCCTTGCCCCGCCTCGCCACGCGCCTGGAGGGCCGGCCGGCCGTCGTCGTCGTGCGGGGCCACGCCTACAAGGAAGACCTCGCCGCGCTCCGGCCGTTCCTTCTCGACACGAAGCCGGCGCTCATCGGCGTCGACGGCGGCGCGGACGCGATCCTGCAACAGGGTTTCCGACCGGACGTGATCGTCGGCGACATGGACAGCGTGTCCGACCTCGCCCTGCGCCGCGCGCGGGACGTCATCGTGCACGCGTACCCGGACGGGCGCGCACCCGGCTCCTCGCGCGTGAACGCCCTCGGTCTCCGCGCGCACAGCGTTCCCGCGGCCGGCACCAGCGAGGACCTCGCGCTGCTCCTCGCCTACCAGGGCGGCGCCCGCCCCATCGTCGCCGTCGGCGCGCATACGAACATCGTGGACTTTCTCGAAAAGGGGCGCCCGGGCATGGCGAGCACGTTCCTGACGCGGCTGCTCATCGGCCACGCGCTGATCGACGCCAAGGGCGTCAGCCGGTTGTACCGCGGCGGCCGCCGGCCGTTTTACGTGGGGTACCTGGTCGCCGCCGCCGTGCTGCCCATCGGCGCCATCTTCGCGACGCTTCCGGTCACGCGCCTCATCGCTCGCCTGTGGTGGCTGGAACTGCGCATGACTCTGGGTTGGTGACCGATGCTGGACTTCCGCTGGTACCTGGCGACGCTGAC
>JADGHN010000049.1 GCA_019683875.1 Clostridia bacterium | reverse complement strand
ACGGGGATCAGGCTCTGGTCGTGGCAGGATTCGGGACGGTCGATGACCGGGTGGCGCATGTCCGCGTGATGACCGATGATGGACGGTCTCTTCTGATCCGTCCTTCTCACGGTTACTACTTGTATGATTTCGTGCTGGTCGGCGCCCCCTCGATCGGCATCTTCCCTGAGATCAAGGACATCCAATTCCTTGACAGCCAGAAACACATCATCGGTCACATGTCAGTATCCTGCGAGTTCCCGAGAGAGGCGATCCCGGGCTGGAGCGACTCTCTATGAATGTCGTGATCCCTGCGTTGTGAACCCGCCTCAACTCACCGGTCGCTTTGGTGCGGAAGGTGGTCGCGACGGTTCCACAAGAGGGGAATGCCCAACGGGAATTGAAACACCCGGTCTACTTCGAGACGACGGCGCCGACGCGGACGTTCCACAGGAGGGGGATTCCCAACGGGAATTGAAACTTGGCGGTGAGGTAGGCCTCCCTGTCGTTGGCCGTTCCAGTTCTGAATAGAAGCGCAAGGGCCAGTGCCGCGGGCGGTGGAAATCTTCGCGCCACGAGAGAAGCGAATTGTCCACCGGTAGCGAAGCACTGTCAGGTGCCGGCGTCCGGCCCTGCTCAATACGTCACACAGTGGGTTGCCGCTACCCTCACCCCCACACCTCCGCCGCGATCCGGCTCACTTCCCTCTTGTCCGCGCGGCCCTGGATCTCCGCCATGAGGCCCTTCATGAACTCGCCCTTGCTCTGCGGCTTCACGCGCTCGAGGTAGGCCTTCACGAACTCGCGGATCTCGTCCTCGTTCATCTGCTTGGGCAGGTAGGCGGACAGCGTGGCGATGCGCGCCTCCATCTGCTCCGCCTGCTTCTGGTGCGCGGGCGACTTCCGGTACATCTCCAGGGATTCGCGCGCCTGCTTGATCTCCTTCTGGATGAGGTCGAGGACGGCGGCGTCGTCCAGCTCGCGGCCGGCCGCTTCCTTCTCCCGGTTGACGATGGCCGCCTTCAGCAGGCGCAGCGTGGCCAGGCGGTCGGCGTCCTTTTCGCGCAGCGCCGCCTTCATGTCCGCGTCGATCTGTTCCTTCAACATGGGTGCGGCCTCCTCAACCGTAGTGTCGGACGCTGGTACGGTGCTCGTCGTGCAGCGTCTCCAATCCATCGTAGCAAGCGGCCGCGACCCGGTTGAGGCCTGTCCTCCTAGTTCAGGTGCGCCGTCAAGCGGAATGCGACGGTGCAGCGCTCACGTCTGCGCTCGCTGTGCAGAAAGACCCCACAGGCCGATCGACGCCATCACGGCGCCCACCCAGGAGAAACTCGTGACGCTGGGCCAACCCAACGCGGGGACGAACGGCGACACTGCGATGCACAACCCGAGCATCACGATGACGAGATCGGCCGCGCGCGAACGAGCCATCGCTTCCCTGGACTGCGGCCCCTGTCGGAACGTCGTCGCGGCCAGCCAGGTCAGAACGAGGGCCGAGGGCCACGGTGCAAGGAAGAAGCCTGCCCAACCGGACACCGGGCTGAACGAAGCCGCCGCAGCGGTCTTCGCAGCGTCCATTGCAGCCGCAGAAGCGGCCCAAACGACGACGGCCAGGATGGCGACCAAGATCCGTGCCATCGCGCACCTCCGGACTGGATTCATTTGATGGTTATATTTCAGCTTATTCCTCTGGTGGCCGGACAGGTCCTTTTCGTGTTCCTGAAGCGCCGCAGCCCCGGACATCGCCGGGGCTGCGGTCGGGACTGCGCGCCAGCCTGCCGTGGGGAGCGCGGCGAGGCTAGGAGATCGACGCCGGGTTCGTGGGCGGCGTCTCCGACGGCGCGCCGTCCCAGGAAGGATGTTCGGTGCGCGGCCCGCGGTGGAACCTGAGGCCGGGCTGCGTCACCAGCTTCGTGAGCCGGTCCTTGCTCTGGGAGAGGATCTTCTGCTCCTGGTCGGCCGTCAGCCGGCCGTTCTGAACGGCCTGGTCGAGCTTCTTCTTCATCGCGTCCACCAAGCCGTTCACCAGGGCGTCCTGCGACACGCCGTGCGCCTGGGCCACCTGGGCGAGGCTCTGGCCGTTCTTCAACGCGGAGGCCAGCTCATCGACGGAGACGCCGATGACGTTGGCCGCGTCCTTCAGAACGGGCCCGCCGAAGCGACCCCACTTGCCGCCCCACGCACGCGGGCGCTCAAAGCCGAAGAACCCCAGCCGCCCCTTCGACTGCGCATCCTGGATGCGCTTCGTGAGGCGGTCCGCCTGCTCGGCGGTCATCTTGCCGTCCTTCTGGGCGTCCTGCACCGCCTGGGCGAGGCTGTCGTTGACGTCCTTCACAAGCGTGCTGCGGTCAATGCCGAGCTTTGCGGCGAGGTTTGCGAGGAAGTGGTCCATGAGGTATGCGCGGAGGGACGTCGGCTGCGTCTGCGTCGCGTTGGCGGACGGCGCGGCATGCGCGACGAACGCGCCGCCCCAGGCGCTGCCGGCCGTGACCAGGCCGGCGAGGGCCAGTCCGGCGGCGACCTTTCCCAGCGAAAGCTTCACCATGGCTCACCTCCTTCCGACCTGAGCATGGCCCGCATTCGTCAACGGGGTGTCAACGGAGGGAGAACGAATGGCAAACGCGCCTTGGCAATTCATGGGCGGCCGGCGAACGGATTCACCCTGGCCCGCGCGGGGTCGTGCTCGCCGCCGTCAAAAAGTAAGATGAACGTGAGCGCAAGAGAACCGGGGCGATGTCATGCAGCTGAACGCCGAGGATCTGCGCAAGGTCTCCATCTTTGCCGGGCTCGACGAGGAAGCCCGGGCGTATCTCGCCGCGCACAGCCGGGTGCACCGGTATCCGAAGGGCGCCATCCTCTTTTTTGAGGGCGACGAGGCGGAACAGCTCTATTTCGTGATCCGCGGCGCGGTGCGGGTGTTCCAGTCGCTCTCCGACGGCCGCGAGTTCACGCTGGAGCACCTCGGTCCCTGGGAAGTCCTGGCGGCCGTGTGCTTCTTTGACGGCGGCCCGTACCCGGCGTCAGCGGAGACGCTGGAGGCGTCCGCCGTCGCCCAGCTGGACTATCGCGTCGTCGCGCACCTGATGGAGACGCGTCCGAACGTGGCCCTGGCGTTCCTGCGCATGCTCTGCGGCCGGCTGCGGCGTGCGCACGCGCGCGCCACGGACCTGGCCATCCGCAACGTGCACGAGCGGCTGGCGTCGATCCTCCTTCAGCTGCGCGAAGACCAGTCGCGCGCCGGCACCGGCCTGCTTCCGGCCCGCGCGGCCGACCTCGGCCGGCTGATCGGCGCGGCCCGCGAGACGGTGACGCGCGCGCTGCACGACTTCGCGCGGCAGGGCGCCGTCGTCGTCGAACGGGGGCGCGTGCGCGTGACGGACCCCGATAAGCTAAGAACCTGGGTGCAATTCCCTTCTCAAGGCCTGCCCGACCGGTGATCCCTGAGGTCCGCACGGCCGGGGCCGTTCGGTCGGCCGAATTTGTCCCTTCGACCCTTCCAAGTTCAGGCGAACGGGCGATCCGCCGCCCGCGGCGCGGATGGTACCATCCGGGCGACGCGCACCATGACGCTGGGGGGGTGTCCGTGCCGTTGGGTTCGCGGGCCCGGCGTGAAGCTGCCATCGGCGCGCGCCTTCAGGCGTCCATTTTCCAGGCGATCGAGGGCCTGTATCCCGGGTATTTCGCTCTGGTCATGGCCACCGGGATCTTGTCCGTCGCCATGTTCCGGCTGGGGAATCGGGCGCTGTCGGACGCCCTTCTGTGGACGGGCGAAGTCGCGTACGGCGCGCTGCTGCTCGCCACCGCCGCGCGAGCCCTCCGGTTCCGGCGGCGGCTGGCGGCGGACCTCAAGGACCCGCGGACGGTGTTCACATTTTTCACCTTCGTGGCCGCGAGCGACGTGCTGGGCGTGCGCCTGCTGATGGCCGGCGCGCCCGCGGCCGCCTGGGCGCTGGGGCTTGCGGCGGGCGGCGCGTGCGCCGTCCTGGTCTACTGGGCGTTCGGCCTTCTGTTCCTCGCCAACGATCAGCCGCCGGAGCGCATCGTGAACGGTGGCTGGCTCATCTCGGTGGTGGGGACGGAGTCGCTGTCGATCCTCGCGGCGCGGCTTTCGGACGTCGCGCCGTCATGGGCGCCGGAACTGATGCTCCTGTCGTTCGCCCTGTGGAGCGTCGGCGTGGCGGGGTATGCCGTCTTGATCATCTTCATCATCGGCCGCCTCGGGTTTTCGAAGGTGCAGCCCGCGGATCTCTCGCCCCCGTACTGGATCAGCATGGGCGCGGCGGCCATCAGCACGGTGGGCGGGGCGAACCTGCTCTCCCACGGAGGCGTGCCCTTTCTCCACCCGGCGGTTCCGGCCGTCTATGTCGCCACGCTGGCCCTCTGGTCCTGGGCCGGCGGCTGGATTCCCCTGCTCGTCGTCATGGGCGTCTGGAAGTACGGCGTGCGCGGTTTGCCGCTGACGTATGAGCCCGCGCTGTGGAGCGTCGTCTTCCCGCTGGGGATGTTCTCCGTGGCCACGCTTGAAGTGGCCGGATTCACGGGGCTGGCGTTCCTCGCCCGCTTCGCGCGGGCGTTCGCGTGGGTCGCCTTCGCGGCGTGGGGCCTGACGTTCGCCGGCATGCTGCGCGCGTGGGCGCGGCGGATCGGCGCGGGCCCGGCGCCCGCCTCGGAGTAGCCGCGGGCGCGCGCCATGGCCGGAGGCATGAGAGGGGATGTGATCGGTGGCGGAATCGGAAGCGACGAAACGGCTGATGAAGTCTCTCCAGTACTTCCGGCGCGGGGAACGCTACGGCGGCGGGTGGCAGGAGCTGAACCCGCGCGACCGGGAGTGGGAGGACGCCTACCGCGGCCGCTGGCAGCACGACAAGGTGGTCCGCACGACGCACGGCGTGAACTGCACCGGCTCCTGCAGCTGGAAGGTCCACGTGAAGGGCGGCATCATCACGTGGGAGACCCAGCAGACGGACTACCCCTCCAACGGGCCGGACGCGCCGGAGTACGAGCCGCGCGGGTGCCCGCGGGGCGCGAGCTTCTCCTGGTACACGTACAGCCCGCTGCGCGTCAAGCACCCCTACGTGCGCCGCGCGCTCCTCGAACGCTGGCGCCGCGCGCTGGCTGAGCAGGGCGATCCGGTGCGGGCGTGGGAGCGCCTGGTGCAGGACCGCGAGGCGGTCGCCGCGTACAAGCGCGCCCGCGGCCACGGCGGTTTCGTGCGCGCGAGCTGGGACGAGGTGGAGGCGCTCATCGCGGCGGCCACCGTGCACACGGTCAAGACGTACGGCCCCGACCGCGTGGCCGGCTTCAGCCCGATCCCGGCCATGTCGATGGCGAGCTACGCCAGCGGCGCCCGGTTCCTGTCGCTGCTCGGCGGCGTGGTCATCAGCTTCTACGACTGGTACTGCGACCTGCCCATCGCGTCCCCGCAGGTGTGGGGCGAGCAGACGGACGTCCCGGAAAGCGCCGACTGGTACAACAGCGGCTACGTGATCGTGTGGGGGTCGAACATCCCCATGACGCGCACGCCGGACGCGCACTTCCTCGCCGAGGTGCGCTACCGCGGGGCGCGCATCGTCAACGTCAGCCCGGATTATGCGGAGAGCACGAAGTTCGCGGACGAGTGGCTGCCCGCGGCGCCCGGCACGGACGCCGCGCTGGGCATGGCGATGACGCACGTCATTCTCAAGGAATTTTACGCCGACCGCCAGGAGCCTTACTTCCAGGAGTACGCCAAGCAGTACACCGACCTGCCGTTCCTCGTGGTGCTGCGGCCGCTCGAGGACGGCGGCTACGCGGCCGACCGCTTCCTGCGCGCCAGCGACCTCGGCGTCGAGACGCCGAACGCGGAGTGGAAGCTCGTCCTGCGCGACGCCGCCACGGGGCGCCTCGTCGTGCCGGGCGGCACCCTCGGGTTCCGCTGGGACGGGAGCGGGCGCTGGAACCTCGAGATGAAGGACGGGATCACCGGGGAGCCGTTCGACCCGGCGTTGACGCTTTTGGGCGCGCATGACGAGGTGGCCACCGTCGCCTTCCCCGTGTTCGCCGACGACGGTGCGACGCTCACGCGCCGGGGCGTGCCGGCGATGCGCGTGCGGACGGCCGCGGGCGAGCGGCTCGTGACGACCGTCCTCGACCTGATGATGGCGAACGCAGGCGTGGGGCGGGGGCTGCCCGGCGAATACCCGCGGGACTATGACGACCCCAAGCCGTACACGCCGGCCTGGCAGGAGGCCATCACGGGCGTCGACCGCCGCCAGGCGATCTCCGTCGCCCGCGGCTTCGCCCGCAACGCGGCCGCCACGCGCGGCCGGTCGATGGTCATCATGGGCGCCGGCATCAACCACTGGTTCCACAGTGACGAGACGTACCGCGCGATCCTGAACCTGGTGCTGCTCTGCGGCTGCCAGGGCCGCAACGGCGGGGGCTGGGCCCACTACGTGGGGCAGGAGAAGGTGAGGCCGCTCGAGGGCTGGTCGACCATCGCGTTCGCCCGCGACTGGGGGATGCCGGCGCGCCAGCAGAACGGGACGTCGTTCTGGTACTTCGCCACCGACCAGTTCCGCTACGAGGAGGCGACGGCGAAGGCGCTGGCCTCGCCGCTCGGCGGCCGCTGGGGCGACCTGCCCTTCGCCGACTACAACGTGATCGCGGCACGGCTCGGCTGGCTGCCGAGCTACCCGCAGTTCGACGCGAACCCCCTCGACCTGGCCGGGGCGGACGGGGACACGGCCGTGCGCGACGTCGTGCGGCGGCTGAAGGACGGCTCGCTCCGCTTCGCCGTCGAGGATCCGGACGCGCCCGAAAACTTCCCGCGCGTGCTCTTCGTCTGGCGCGGCAACCTGCTCACCGCGAGCGGCAAGGGCCAGGAGTACTTCCTCCGTCACCTGCTCGGCACGGGGCACGGGGTTCTCGCGGACGAGGACGTGGCGGAGCGGCCGCGGGAGATCGTGTGGCGGGAGCCGGCCCCGGAGGGGAAGCTCGACCTTCTGGTGACGCTCGACTTCCGCATGTCGGGCACCGCGCTCTACTCCGACATCGTGCTTCCGGCCGCGACCTGGTACGAGAAGGACGACCTCAGCAGCACCGACATGCACCCCTTCGTGCACCCGTTCAACCCGGCCATCGCGCCGCCGTGGGAGGCCCGCACGGACTGGGACATCTTCAAGGGCATCGCCCGGAAGGTGAGCGAGCTGGGTGCGAAGCACCTCGGCGTCCGCCGCGACCTGGTGGCGCTGCCCCTGGCCCACGATTCGCCGGATGAGCTCGCGCAGCCGCTCGGGCGCGTCCAGGACTGGAAGCGCGGCGAGGCCGAGCCGGTTCCCGGCAAGACCATGCCGAGGCTCGTCGTGGTGGAGCGGGACTACGGCGCCATTTACGACAAGATGGTCGCGCTCGGGCCGGAGGTGCGGGAGAACGGGCTGGCGGTCAAGGGCATCCGCTGGTCCGCGGAGGAGGAGTACGGGCACCTCAAGCGCACGCTGGGCACCCACGCCTGCGGTCCCGCGGCCGGCTGCCCGCGGCTGGAGACGGCGCGCCAGGTGTGCGACGCGATCCTCACGCTGTCCGGCGCGACGAACGGCGCGGTGGCCGTCAAGGGCTGGACCGCGCTGGAGGCTCGCACGGGGCGGCGGCTGGCCGACCTGGCCGAGGGGCGCGCGCACGAGCGCTTCACGATGCACGACCTCACGGCGCAGCCGCGCAAGACGATCACCGCGCCCGCGTGGAGCGGCATCGAGGAGGAGGAGCGGCGCTACACCGCGTTCGCGGTCAACGTCGACCGGCTCGTGCCCTGGCGCACGCTGTCCGGCCGGCAGCACTTCTACCTCGACCACGAGTGGATCCTGGACTTCGGCGAGGCGCTGCCGCTCTACCGCCCGCCGCTGGACCTCCGGGCGTTCCTGAACGCGGCCGAGCGCGCCCGCGCCGGCGAGCGGCCGGAGATCGCGCTGCGCTACATCACGCCGCACGGCAAGTGGTCGATCCACAGCACCTACGGCGACAACGAGCGGATGCTCACGCTCTTCCGCGGCGGTCCGGCGATCTGGCTCAACAAGGACGACGCGGCCGCCATCGGCGTGGAGGACAACGACTGGGTGGAGGTCGTCAGCCGCAACGGCGTGGTGATGGCGCGGGCCGTGCCCAGCCACCGGCTGCCTCGCGGGATGTGCCTCTATTACCACGTCCAGGACCGCACGGTGCACGTGCCCGTCAGCCCGATCACGGGGCAGCGGGCCGGCGGGCACAACAGCGTCACGAAGATCCACGTCAAGCCGACGCACATGATCGGGGGCTACGCCCAGTTCAGCTACGCCTTCAACTACTACGGGCCGAACGGCAGCCAGCGCGACGAGATCGTCCTCGTGCGCAAGGCGGCGGCCGCCGAGGGGGGTGTCTGGGGTGAAGGTCAAGGTCAACGTGTCCATGGTGCTTAACCTCGACAAGTGCATCGGCTGCCACACGTGCAGCGTCACCTGCAAGAACACGTGGACCAACCGCCCCGGGGCCGAGTACATGTGGTTCAACAACGTGGAGACGAAGCCCGGCGTGGGGTATCCCAGGGAGTGGGAGAACCAGGAGAAGTGGCGCGGCGGCTGGGAGCTGAAGAACGGGAAGCTGGAGCTGAAGGGCGGTTCGCGGCTCTCCCGCCTGGCGCGGATCTTCTTCAACCCGGACCTCCCGGAGATCGACGACTACTACGAGCCCTGGAGCTATGACTACGAGACGCTCAGCCAGGCGCCGGAAGGGCCCGTGCAGCCGGTGGCGCGCGCGCGTTCCTCGATCACCGGCGAGCCGCGCGATCCGGAGTGGGGGCCGAACTGGGAGGACGACCTGGCCGGCGGCCACGTGACCGGCCCGCGCGACCCGAACGCGCGCGCCATGGAGGAAGAGATCCGGTTCGAGTACGAGCAGGCGTTCATGATGTACCTGCCTCGCCTGTGCGAGCACTGCCTCAACCCGGCGTGCGTGGCGGCCTGCCCGTCCGGCGCCATGTACAAGCGGGACGAGGACGGCATCGTCCTCGTCGACCAGACGGCCTGCCGGGCGTGGCGGTTCTGCGTGAGCAGCTGCCCGTACAAGAAGGTGTACTTCAACTGGCACACGCAAAAGGCCGAGAAGTGCACGTTCTGCTACCCGCGCATCGAGGCCGGGCTGCCGACAGTCTGCGCGGAGACGTGCGTCGGCCGCATCCGGTACATCGGGGTCATCCTCTACGACGCCGACCGGGTGAAGGAGGCCGCCTCCACCCCGGACCCCAAGCGCCTCCTGGACGCGCAACTCGGCATCTTCCTCGATCCCCACGATCCGGAGGTCGTTCGCGCGGCGCGGCGCGACGGCATCCCGGACAACGTGATCGAGGCGGCGCGCCGCTCGCCGATCTACAAGCTCGCCGTCCAATGGCGCGTCGCGTTGCCGCTCCACCCGGAGTACCGCACGCTGCCGATGGTCTGGTACGTGCCGCCGCTGTCCCCGCTGTCGAGCCGCTTCGGCGAGAACTCACCCGCCGGCGACGATCCCGACATCTTCTTCCCGGCCGTGGAAGCCATGCGCATCCCGGTCCAGTACCTCGCGAACCTCCTGGCGGCGGGGGATGAGGGCATCATCCGCACGGTCCTGTGCAAGCTATGGGCGATGCGGGTCTACATGCGCTCCGTCGAGTTCCAGGGCGAACCGCGGGAAGACGTGCTGCAGAGGGTCGGCCTGACGCCCGAGGAGGCGCGCGACATGTACCGCCTGCTGGCCATCGCCAAGTACGAGGACCGCTTCGTGATCCCGCCGACGCACCGGGAGCTGGCCGAGCAGGTCTTCGGGCTGCAGGGCGCGTGCGGGCTGGACTTTGCGGGCGGGCCCGGCCCGTGCGGCGGCCACACCATCACCGTGGAAAGGCGGCGGGCATGATGAGGATCGGCACGGCAAAGCCAGAGACGGCGACGGCCGACGCGCACCGGTTGCTCTGCGGGATGGCGTCGCGGCTCCTTCGTTACCCGGACGAGACGTGGCGGGAGCAGGCCGCCCTGGTGCGCGAGGTCCTGGAGCGCGAGATGCCGGTCTCTCCGCAAGTGCTGCAACTCCTGGGATTCGTCGCGGACGTCGACTCGCGGTCCCTGGAGGACTGGCAAGAGCTGTACGTCCGGACGTTCGACCTCAACCCGGACACGCCGCTGAACCTGACGGCCGTCGTCTTCGGCGAGGAGAAGGACCGCGGGCGCACGCCGCAACGCGGGTATGCGCTGGTCCAGCTCGGCGAGGCGTACGCGAGCGCCGGCTACGAACTGTCGGAGGCGGAGCTTCCCGACTACCTGCCGGCGCTGCTGGAGTTCGTCGCGCATGAAGGGTGCCGGCACCTGGAGCGGTACCTGCCGCCGTTGCTGGCTGCGGTGAAGGAGCTGGCGGAGCGCACGGAGAGGGCGGCGTCCCCCTATGCGCCGGTCCTGAGGGTCGCGCACGACGCCATGTCCGCGCTCGCCCGTCCAGGGAGGGGGACGGTGCGATGACGACCGGCTGGCCGCTCTTCTGGTGGGTCATCTACCCGTACGTGGCGCTCACGATCTTCGTCGTCGGCCACGTGTTCCGCTACGCCACCGACAAGTACGGGTGGGGCTCGCACTCCAGCGAGATCCTGGAGAAGCGGACGCTGCGCTGGGCCAGCCCCCTGTTCCACTACGGGACGCTCATGGTGATCGCCGGCCACGTCGGCGGCATTCTCGTCCCGCTCCGCGTGTATCGCCAGCTGGGCTTCCCCGAGGAGCTGTACCACTGGCTGGCCATCGGCATCGGCGGGATCTCCGGGAGCGCCATGGTGGCGGGACTCCTCGGCCTCCTGTGGCGGCGGCTGACCGTCCGCCGGGTCCGCGCCATCACGAGTCCCTCCGACTGGCTGGTGCTCGTCCTGCTGCTGATCGTCGCGGGACTCGGCCTGGCGTTGGCCATCGGCCGCAATCTGGTGGTCGGCCCCTACGAGTACCGCGCCACCATCGCGCCGTGGTTCCGCGGGCTCCTCCTGCTGCATCCGGACCCGTCGCTCATGACCCGCGTGCCGCTCCTGTTCCAGATCCACGTGGCCGCCTCGTTCCTGCTGTTCGCCGTCTGGCCGTTCACGCGCCTCGTGCACGTGTGGAGCGTGCCCGTCGCCTACCTGCGCCGGGCGACGATCCTGTACCGCTCGCGCTCGACGCGGCCGGCGGCGCCGGCGATGCCTCCCGCCGGGTACCCGGCGGCCGGCCGGTGGCATGGCCACGACCGCTCCGGGGAGGGGACGGTCGCATGACGACGTCGTTCGACCGCGCCGAGGCGCTGGTCCGCGGCCTCGCCCCGCGCGGCGGGACGGAGTGGGTGCCTCTCCGCGAGGCGGCCGGGCGCATCGCGGCCGAGACGGTGCACGCGCCCGGGCCGTTGCCGCGGGCTCCCCGCGCCGCCATGGACGGATACGCGCTCCGGTACGAGGACATCGACGACGCGTCGTGGGAGCGACAGGCGTTTCCGGTGGCGTTCGAGCTCCTGGCGGGGGACCCGCCGCTCCGGCCCCTGCCGGCCATGTCGTGCGCCGCCGTGGCCACGGGGGCGTGGCTGCCGGACGGCGCCAGCGTGGTCGTGCCGTGGGAGTGGACGCAGCGGGAAGGGGGCACGATCCGGCTCAAGCACAGGCCGGAGCGGGGCCAGAACGTCATGCTGCCCGGGGAGGAGGTGCGCGAGGGGGCGCCCCTCGTGAGGGCGGGCGAGCGCATCCACGCGCGTCACGTTGCCGGCCTCGCGGCGTTCGGCATCCGCGGGCTGGCCGTGCGGCGCCGGCTGCGCGTGGCGATCTTTCAGACCGGCGACGAGCTTGCGGACGTGGACGAGTCCGAGACCGCCGGCCCCTACCGCATCGTCAACAGCTCGGCGCACGCGCTGCGCGCCGAGCTGGCGGCCCTCGGCTTCGACGTGCGCGACTTCGGCCGCGTGCCGGACCGCCTGGCCGCCCTTCACGCGACGATCGCGAAGGCGCTCGACTGGAACCCGGACGCCGTGGTGACCACGGGGGGCGTCTCCGTCGGGTCCCGCGACCTCGTTCCCGCCGCATGGGAGGAACTCGGCGCGCGACGCCACATTTGGCGGGTGACGATGAAGCCCGGCAAGGCGTTGTACGTCGCCAGCCTGGACGATGTGTGGATCTTCGGCCTCTCGGGGAACCCGCCGGCCGCGCTGGCGGCGTATTACGCGCTCGTGCGCCCCGGCCTCGCCGCGCTGGCCGGCGTCCGCCTCGACGACAAGACCTCCGCCGTCCTGGCCAACGACTGCGCGAAGAAGGCGGATCGGACGCGACTGCTCTGGGCGGTCCGCACCCATCGTCCCGGCGCCTACGCGCACCTGGAGGGCGCGCCGGTGTTGGAGAGCATCATCCGGGCCGACGCCCTTCTCGTGTTGCCCCCGCGCAAGGATCCGTACCGCGCCGGCGACGTCGTCGAAGCCGTGCGCCTGGATGCGCCGGTCGCCGGCCCTTCGACCGAGGCGGCCGCCGCCGCGGCCGCGCCCGCGTTCACGCATGTTCCACGGAACTGAACCGCCCGTCATCGGGTTTGTGGGCCCTTCCGGGGCGGGCAAGACGACCCTCCTGGAACGTCTCCTCGCGCGCTGGGCGCGGAGCGGGTGGCGCGTGGGCGTCATCAAGCACGCGCACCATGCGCTGCGGCCGGACGATCCGAACACGGACACGGCGCGGCTGGCCCGGGCCGGCGCGGCGGCCGTGCGGGCCGCGCCGTGGGAGGAGCCCTGGCACGCCGCCGTGCGCCGGCTCGTCGAGCAGGATCCCTGCCTCGACTGGATCGTCGCCGAGGGATACCACGCCGCGCCCGTCGTCCAGATCCTCGTCGTCCGCGACGCGCGTGACGCGGCCGCGGAGCGGGAGCGGGCCCGGGGTTGGGTCGTGGGGGTCGTGGCCGGCGGCCGCGGGTCGCAGGCGGGAGGCGTGCGGGCGTGGACGCCCGCCGACGTGGCCGAACTCGCGGCGTTCGTGGCC
>JADGHN010000048.1 GCA_019683875.1 Clostridia bacterium | reverse complement strand
TCTTCGCCGCGGCCGTCGTGATCTCCGCGCTGGCGAGCGTCACGCCGCTGGCCAGCCTCGTCAGCCTGATCTTCTGGCTGAGCTACTTCCTCCTGTTCGTGTTCGTCAGCGAGATGGTCGCGTCGCCGGCCGCCGTCCGCGCAGTGCAGTGGAGCCTGGCGCTGGGCGCGGCCCTCACGTCCGTCATCGGTTTGGCGCAGGCCTACGCCGGCGTCCAGGCGCCGGCGCAATGGATCGACGAGCAGGCCAACCCCGGGTTGAGCACGCGGGTGTTCTCCGTCTTCGACGACCCGAACTCGCTGGCGTCCTACTTCACTTCGACGCTGCCCTTCGTGGCCGCGCTCGTGCTGTCGGAGCGCCGCTGGCTCCTCAGGCTTGGCGCCCTCGCGTTGCTCGGCGTGGCGCTGGCCGGCGACCTGTACACGTTCTCCCGCGGCGGCTGGCTCGCGGCGGTGCTGGCGTTCGCCGTCCTCGGCAGCCTGTGGCGGCCCCGCCACTTCCCGATCGCCTGGGCGGGCATGGCGGTCATGCTGGTGGCGCTGGTGGCGGCCGGCCCGCACGCCATCCAGGTCCGCCTGGAGTCGCTGGCCAGCGGCCAGGACACCTCGATTCAGTACCGCTTCGCCATCTGGACCGGCGTCCTGCACATGGTGCGCGCGTACCTCTGGACGGGCGTGGGCCTGGGCCAGTCCGCCTTCGCCGCCGTCTACCCGCACTTCATGATCGCGGGCACGGAAGCCGCGCACGCCCATGACATTTACCTCGAGATTCTCGCCGAGACGGGCCTGCCGGGCCTCGTCGTGTTCCTGTGGCTCGCCGTGGCGCTGGCGCTGACGTTCCTGCGCACCGCGCTGCGCCGCGTGCCGCCGGCCTTCGACGGCGCGCGGCTGGCGGCGGCGGCCGCGCTTGCGGCCGGCGCGGCGCTGATGTTCGAGGGCCTGACGGACAACGTGTGGTTCAGCCCGCGCGCGGCCATGGGGCTGTGGCTGGGCGCGGGCGTCGGCGTGGCGGCCTGGCGCGCGCTTCTCAAGGCGCCCGAGCCGGCGCCGGAGCCGCCGGCGCCTCACGAGGCCGCGGGCGGCCGCCCGTCGCCGGCATCCCGCGCCGCGCGTCCGGACGCTCCAGAGGGGGGCGAGGCATGCGCATCGTCCACGTGATCAGCGATCGCGGCATCGGCGGCGCCGGACGCTATCTCTGGACGCTCCTTGAGCAACCCGTCTGGGAGGACGATGAGCTGACGGTCATCGCGCCCCGGGGTGAACTCGCCGCCCGGCTGGAGGCCGCCGCCCGCGGGCGCTGGCGCGTGGAGGCTCCGGACCTGGCCCCGCGCTCGCTGGACGCGCGGGCCGTGCTGCACCTCGCGGCCCGCCTGCGCCGCCTGCGGCCGCACGTGGTGCACGCGCACGCCAGCCTCAGCGCCCGCCTGGCCGCGGCGTGGACGCGCGTGCCGCTCGTGGTCTACACGCGCCACGGCTCCAGCCGGCGCGACAGCGCCCAGTGGCAGGGCGGGCGATGGACGCGGTTGCGGCGCCGCGCCGAGGCCGCCCTGCCGCATGAGGCGATCGCCGTGTCCCACGCGGTGGTCGAGGAACTCCTGCGCGATGGCGTGCCGCCCGCCCGCGTGCACCTGATCCCTTCAGGAGTCGATCCGGCGCCGTATCTCGCCGCGGCCGAGCGCCGCGCGGCGTGGCGCGCGCGCCTGGGGCTGGGCGACGCCGACGTGCTCGTCGCCGGCACGGGACGCCTGGTGCCGGAAAAGGATTGGGACACGTGGATCGCGGCCGCCGGCCGGCTTCTCGCGTCGCCGGCAGCCGGGCGGGACGCTGGCGCCGGCGCCACTGAGGACAGCAAGGGAGGCCGCCGTCTCCGTTTCGCCATCGCCGGGGAGGGACCGCTTGAGGCCGACCTGCGCCGCGCGGCCACGGAGGCGGGGGTGCCTGGCGACGTCTTCCTCGGCTTCGTCGACGACGTGCCGGGACTGCTGGCCGCCGCCGACATCTTCATGCTGCTCTCCCGGACGGAGGCGCTGCCGCTGTCGGCCATCGAGGCGGCGTTGGCCGGCCTGCCGTGCGTCGTGTCGAACGCCGGCGGGCTGCCGGAAGTCGTTCCGGACGGCGTGTCCGGGATCGTCGTGCCGGTGGGCGACGCGGACGCGGCCGCGCGCGCGGTGGCACGTCTCGCCGCCGACGCGGCGCTGCGCGGCCGCATGGGAGAGGCGGCGCGTCGCCACGCGCTGCAGCACTACAGCGCGGAGCGCATGGCGCGGGACGTTCGGGCGCTGTACGCGGATCGCCTGGGGAGGCGCGCGTCATGACCGGCCGCCCTCCCGCTCCTGCGGGGACGCGCTCCGGGAGCGCCCGCCCCGCGTCCTCGCGTCCCGCCCGGGACGCGGCCGGCGGCCCGCGGCCGCCGCGCGTCGCCCTGCTCGGCTACTACGGGTTCGGGAACGCCGGCGACGAGGCGCTCCTGCGCGCCGTCATCGGCGACCTGCGCGCGGCATGCCCCGGCATCGAGCTGACCGTGCTCTCCGCCAACCCCGCGGCGACCTCCCGCCACTTCGGCGTGCGGGCCGTGCACCGCATGCGCCCCGCGGCCATCGGCGCGATCCGTCGCGCCGACGCGCTCATCCTGGGCGGCGGCACGCTCCTTCAGGACGTGACCAGCGTGCGGTCGCTGGTCTACTACGCAGGCATGATCCTTCTCGCGCGGCGGCTCGGAACCAGGGTCGTGCTGTACGCGAACGGCCTCGGCCCCGTGAGCAGCGCGGTCGGACGCACGCTGGCCGTGCGCGCGCTGTCGGCGGCCGACCTCGTGACGCTGCGCGACCACGACTCGCTGGAAACCCTGCGCTCCTGGGCGGGCGACGCGATTCCGGCCGAGGTGACGGCCGACGCCGCGTTCGGCCTCGAATACCGGCCCGCGTCGGCCACCGGCGTGCTCGCACGCTGGCGCCTCGCCCGCGGCTCTTACGCGCTGTATGCCCTGCGGCCCTGGCCGGGCGTGGCCGCGCGGATCGACGACCTCGTCATCCTCGCGCGCCAGGTGGCGGAGCGGCACGGCCTGAGACCGGTCTTCCTGGCCATGCACCCGCGCGCCGACCTGGCCCTCGCGCGTGAACTGGCCGCGCGAACGGGCGGGGACGCCCTGGTGCCCGACCTCGACCCCGCCGACACGGCGGGCCTGCTCGCCCTCCTCGGCCAGGCCGGCGCCGTCGTCGCGATGCGCCTGCACGCGCTCGTCCTCGCGGCCGTCGCGGAGCAGCCCGCCATCGCCATCTCCTACGATCCCAAAGTGGACGGCGTGGCCAAGGAACTCGGCCTGCCCGTGCTGGGCAGCGTCAAGGCCCTGCCCCATCTGGACATGCTCCTGCGCGGGATGGAGGCGGCGCTGCGGGAGCGGCCGCGCCGCGCGCAGGAACTGGCGCGCCTGCGGCCCGCGCTGCGCGCCAGCGCCCGGCGGAACGCGGTCCTGGCGGCGGCGCTGCTGCGCCCGGAGGCGCCGGCCGAAGCCTCAGTCCCCGATGCCTCGGCGGCGGGAAGCGGCCGCGAGCACGCGTAGCGCGAACGCCGGCAGCGCCAGCTGGCGACGCCACCGGCGGGGCTCCTTCACCAGGCGGTACAGCCACTCCAGGTTCAGGCTCCGCATCCACGCCGGCGCGCGGCGCGCTGCCCCGCCCCACACGTCGAAGCTGCCGCCGACGCCCAACGCCACGACGCCGCGCAGCGCCGCCCGATGCCGGACCCAGAAGTGCTGCTCACGCGGCACGCCCATCCCCATGAGGAGCACCCGCGCACCGCTCCTCGCGACGGCTTCCGCCACGCCGCCCGCCTCGGCCGGGGCGAAGTAGCCGTCCCGCGCCCCGGCCACGCGCAGCCGCGGATACCGGGCCTGCAATCGGGACACGGCCGCGCTCACCACCTCCGGGCGCGCGCCCAGGAAGTAGACGGGCCAGCCGCGCTCCTCGGCCCGCGCCAGCAGGCGCTCCCCCAGCTCGATGCCCGGCACCCGCTCCGGGAGCGGCGTGCCCAGGCGCCGCGCCGCCCAGACCACGCCGACCCCGTCCGCCACCGCGAGCCGCGCCGATCGCAACGCCTCCGCGAGCACGGCGTCCCTCGCCGCCGCCATGATCATCTCCGGGTTGACGGTCACGACAAGACCGCCTTCCCCGGTCTCCACCAGCGCGGTCACCCGATCGAGCGCCTCCGCCGCCCCGACGCGGTCCACGCTCACGCCGAGCACCCGCACGCGGTCGCCCGCCATCAAAGCGACACCCGCCTGGAGGTCAACGCCGGCTCCGGCGGCGCCCACGCGCCACCGGCGGCGCGGATCGTGGCCCAGCCGCCGGCCAGCTCCACGCCGGTCACCTGCAGCGGCATGCCGGCCAGCGAGAACGAGAGCCGCGCCCCGCCGCCGATCAGGTCGAAGACGGCGTTGGCAAGCGCCGCCGGAACGCCGTGCCCGCCGACCGTCAGCTTGTCGAACGCGAACGACACGGCGCCCTCCTGGGCCCGCGGCACAATGCGGCCCCGCGCGTCGACGGGAAACGTCGCGCCGCGGTAGTGCGCCTCGCCACGCACCTCGATCCAGCCGTCCCCGATGGTCACGGACGGGTTGGCGAGCCAGCCGTCCCGCCCGGCCGCGCGGAGGTGGGCGGCGCGTTCGGCCATCCACCGGGCGATGTCGTCTTGCGAGATGCGGAACGTGGCCTGGCTGCGGGCGACGGAGCGGACGGCGGGCCGATCCTGGCGCCAGAGCGCAAGGGGCTCGAGGCGGACATCGTAAAACGCGCCGTGCAATTCGGAAACGGGGATCCCGCCGACGACGGCGCGGCGGACGTCCAGCTCCACCTCGTCGACGCGCCCCTGGAGGAGCGCAAGGCCAGGCCCGCGGAAGTGGACCTGCACGTCGGCCCCCTCGCCGAACTGCGGCGTGAGCGCGGAGGCGGCCACGTGCTCCACCACGGGCGGCACGAGAAATTCCATCCCCAGCACGAGCACGGCGGCGAGCAGCGCGACACCCGCGACGAGCGACCGCGCCCGCGACGCCGTCATGCCGGCGACCCGCTTCGCTCCGCGCCGGCCGGCGCCATCTGCTTCCTCAGGTAGGCGAAGATGAACGGATCGATCTCGCCGTCCATGACGGCCTTGATGTTGCCCACGGCGTGCTCCGTGCGGTGGTCCTTGACGAGCGTGTACGGCTCGAACACGTAGGAGCGGATCTGGTTGCCCCACGCGATCTCGCCCACCTGGCCGCGCTCCGCCTGAAGCTGCTTCTCGCGCTCCTCCATCATGCGCTGGGCGAGGCGGGCGCGCAGCATCGTCATCGCCGACTCCCGGTTCGCGTGCTGCGACCGCTCGTTCTGGCACGTCACGACGATGCCCGTCGGCAGGTGCGTGATGCGCACCGCCGATTCGGTCTTGTTCACGTGCTGACCGCCGGCGCCGCTGGCGCGGAAGGTGTCGATGCGGAGGTCCTCCGGGCGGATCTCCACCTCCGCCTCCTCCAGGACCGGGAGCACGTCGACCGACGCGAACGACGTGTGACGGCGGCCGGACGCGTCGAACGGCGAGTGGCGCACGAGCCGGTGGACGCCGCGCTCCGGCCGCAGGAAGCCGTACGCGTTGGGCCCGCGGATGGCGAGCGTCACGCTCTTGATGCCGGCTTCCTCGCCCTCGAGGTAGTCGAGCGTCTCCACCTTGTAGCCGTGGTCCTCGGCCCAGCGCGTGTACATGCGCATGAGCATGGCGGCCCAGTCCTGCGACTCCGTCCCGCCGGCGCCGGGGTGGATCGACAGGAGCGCGTCCTTCTGGTCGTAGGGCCCGGTCAGGAGGAGTTCCACTTCGAACCGCTCGAGCGACTCCTCCAGCGAGGCCAGCCGGCTGCGCAGCTCGCGTTCCAGGGCGGCGTCGCCCGGTTCCGCCTCAAGCAGGTCGCACAGCACGGCCAGTTCATCGTGCTCGCCGCGCAGCGCCTCGTACCGCTCCAGCCGGTTCTGCCGGATGCGGTGCTGGCGGATGAAGGATTGAGCCGCATCGGGGTCGTCCCAGAACGCCGGGTCCGCCATGCGGCGCTCCCCTTCTTCGACGGCCGCCTTCAGGCTGGCGTGGTCAAAGAGACCTCCCGAGTTCGTCGAGTCGCGCCGCGAGCGCGCCGAGCGTTCTCCGTTCGTCTTCGTACATGGTCCGGCACTCCTTCTCGTGAATTCGTTCCGTCCGTCTCCGGTCCGCCGCGGGGTTGGCTACCGCCCGCAGCAGTGCTTGTATTTCTTCCCGCTGCCGCAGGGGCAGGGATCGTTCCGCCCGACCTTCTGCACGCGAACCGGCTGCGGCCGCTCCTGCGGCGGCGCCGCCGGGGATTCGCCCGGCCGGCGCGCGATCACGGGCGCCGCCGAGCCCGCGCCGCCACCGGCAGCCATCGGCTGGGGCGCCGCCCCAGCGCCGCCCGAGGCCCACGCCAAGCCGCCCGCGCTGGCGTGCGACATGCGCAGCCCGCGCACCACGCTCTGCCGCTCCACGTTCCGCACGACCTCCAGCCGGAACACCAGCTTGACGACGTCCTCCTGGATGCGCTCGCGCAGTTCGTTGAACATCTCGAACGCTTCCATCTTGTACTCGATCAGCGGGTCCCGCTGGCCGTACGCGCGCAGGCCGATGCCCTCGCGCAGGTCGTCCATGGCGTCGAGGTGGTCGATCCACTTGGCGTCGACGGTGCGCAGCGCGATCACGCGGCAGAGCTCCTGGAACGTCTCCGCGCCGAGCTCCGCTTCCTTGGCATCGAGGCGCTCCCGCGCCTCCTGGAGCAGGCGCTCCTCGATCTCCTCCCGCTCCAGGTCCGCGAAGGACTCGGGCGTGAGCGTCGAGTGGCGCAGGAAATGATGCTCCGCCTGCTCCAGGAGGCCTTTCAGGTCCCACTCCTCCGGGTGCGTCCCCGCCGGGCAGTAGGTGTCGATCCAGCGCTCGATCACCGACTCGGCCATGCCCAGCACGATCGGCTTCATGTCCTGCTCCTCAAGGAGCTGCCGGCGCTGGCCGTAGATGACCTCGCGCTGCTGGTTCATCACGTCGTCGTACTCCAGGAGGTGCTTGCGGATCTCGAAGTTGCGCGCCTCCACGCGCCGCTGCGCGTTCTCGATGGCCCGCGTGACGAGGGGGTGCTCGATCGGCTCGTCTTCCTCCACCCCGAGGCGGTCCATCAGCCCCTTGAGGTTTTCGGACCCGAAGAGGCGCATGAGGTCGTCCTCAAGCGAGATGTAGAACCGGCTGGAACCGGGGTCGCCCTGGCGTCCGGCGCGCCCGCGGAGCTGGTTGTCGATGCGCCGCGACTCGTGACGCTCCGACCCGATGACGTGCAGGCCGCCGAGACGCACGACCTCCTCGTGCTCCCGGTCCGTCTCCCGCTTGGCCTCCGCAAGCGCTTCCTGGTACAGCTTCCGCGCCTCGAGCACGGCCGGGTCGTCGCTCGGCGCATGCTCCACCGCGACGGCGATCACCTCGTCCGGCACGTTCGCCCGCTTCAAGGCCTGCCGCGCCTTGAAGTCCGGGTTGCCGCCGAGCAGGATGTCCGTGCCGCGCCCCGCCATGTTCGTGGAGATCGTCACGGCGCCCAGGCGGCCGGCCTGGGCGATGATCTCCGCCTCCTGCTCGTGGTTCTTCGCGTTGAGGACCTGGTGCTTGATCCCCTCGCGCTTGAGCATCGCGCTCAGGCGCTCCGACTTCTCGATGGACGCCGTGCCGACGAGGATCGGCTGGCCCTTCGCGTGCCGCTCCTTGATCTCGCGCACGATGGCGCGGAACTTGGCGGCCTCCGTCTTGTAGACGACGTCCGGCAGATCCTTGCGGATCATCGGCTTGTTCGTCGGGATGACGACCACGTTCAACTTGTAGATCTTGTCGAACTCGTCGGCCTCGGTGGCCGCCGTGCCCGTCATGCCGGCGAGCTTCTCGTACATGCGGAAGTAGTTCTGGAACGTGATCGTGGCGAGCGTCTGGCTCTCCTGCGCGATGCGCACGTTCTCCTTGGCCTCGATGGCCTGGTGCAGGCCGTCCGAGTAGCGGCGCCCGAACATGAGCCGGCCGGTGAACTCGTCGACGATGATGACCTCGCCGTCCTTGACGACGTAGTCGCGGTCCCGCTTCATGAGCGCCTTGGCCTTCAAGGCGTTCTCAAGGTAGTGGGCGAGGTCCATGTTGTCGTTCGCGTAGAGGTTGTCGACGCCGAGCGCCTTCTCGACCCTCGCAATGCCTTCCTCGGTGGGCGCCACGGTGCGCGCCTTCTCGTCGACCGTGTAATCGCGCCCCTCCTCAAGAGTCTCGGCGATCCGCGCGAACTTGAAGTACAGCTCCGTAGGCTTGTCGCTCAGCCCCGAGATGATGAGCGGCGTCCGCGCCTCGTCGATGAGGATGCTGTCGACCTCGTCGACGATCGCGTAGTGCAGCTCGCGCTGAACGCGGTCCTGAGGGTACATCACCATGTTGTCGCGAAGGTAGTCGAAACCGAACTCGTTGTTCGTGCCGTACGTGATGTCGGCGGCATAGGAGGCGCGGCGCTGGGCCGGGTCCAGCCCGTGCACGATCAGCCCCACGGAGAGGCCGAGGAACTTGTACAGCTGGCCCATCCACTCGCTGTCGCGCTTGGCCAGGTAGTCGTTGACGGTGACGACGTGAACGCCCTTGCCCGTGAGGCCGTTGAGCACCGCGGGCAGCGTGGCCACGAGGGTCTTGCCCTCGCCGGTGGCCATCTCGGCGATCTTGCCCTCGTGCAGGACGATGCCGCCGAGGATCTGCACGTCGAAGTGGCGCATGCCGAGCACCCGCTTCGACGCCTCACGGACGACGGCGAAGACTTCGGGGAGCATGTCGTCGAGCGACTCGCCGGCCTCGTACCGACGGCGAAACTCGGCGGTCTTGGCCGCCAGCGCCTGGTCGTCGAGACCGGCCACGGTCGGTTCCAGCTCGTTCACGCGCTGCACGATCGGCTGCAGCCGGCGCAACTCGCGCTCGTTGTAGTTCAGGAGCCGTTTCAGGACGCCGAGCAAGGCGGAGCCCCCCATACGTTCAAAAGGCGCGACCGTCGACGACGCCCGCGCCTTTTCCAAGTGTAACACGCTCAAAAAACGGGGGGCAACGAGCTCAGCCGGCGCGGCCAACGCTCCACGTCCGGGTCTCCGATCCCACCATCACGCGCTGGACGAACAGAAACAGCCCGACGGCCACCAGCACGTCCCCGATGCTGAACGTCGTCGGCCGCGGAAACGGCGGCGGCACGAACAGCCAATCCCCGAGCCACCAGAGCCGCGTGGAGGAGGTCAAAAGCGTGTGCATGTAGTCCCCGGCGCCTTGAAGAAACGGGATCTGGTCCGCCTGCAGCGTCGCCTGGAGGGCGTGCCTGGATACCGGCATCCTCGCCCCGTTCAAGGCGATCACGACGAAATTGGCCAGCGTGCCGAGGAAGACGAGCCGAAACCAGGGCAGCTGAAGGTTGAGAGCCAACGCGTACAGGAGAAAGACGTAGGACACGACGTGGATCCAGGCCGCCCAGGGTTGAACCCACGCGAGTCCGGAATATCCGGCCCAGTGCAGAAAAATGCGCCCCGCGAACCCGAGCAGGATGAGCCCGTACGAACGAAGCTGCACCTCGGAAAACCGGTCGATCCGCCCGCCGCGGATCAGGCCGACGACCACCGAGACCAGCAAGGCCCACGCAAAGATCATGCGTTCTCGGAACCTTCCGGCACGTCGGTGGACACCGGCGGGTTGTCAGCGGGACGGCTCGCCGCAGCCTCCCGGCCTGCGGAAACCATTTCCGGCAGGGCGATCAGCTCGCCCAGTTCGGTCGCCGAAATCGGCGCCGGCTGGCGCAGGATCTCCTTCGCGAACCGCTCGTCCGCGCACAGTTCGAAGAAGCGGCGCAGCACCGTCGGGTCGTACTGCTCTCCGCTGGCACGCGCGAGCTGGCGACACGCCTCGATCAGCCGCATGGCGCGCCGGTACGGCCGGTCGGACAACATGGCGTCAGCCGCGTCCGCAATGGCGAGCACCCGCGCCCCGAGCGGGATCGCCTCTCCCGCCAACCCGTCCGGATAGCCCTTGCCGTTCCAGTGCTCATGGTGATGCAGCACCCACTCCTGACCCTTGCCGAGGAAGTGGATGTTGCGGACGATCTCGTGGCCCGTCACCGGGTGCTTCTTCATGAGTGCGTACTCTTCCGCCGTGAGCGGGCCGCGCTTGTTCAGGATGGCGTCGGGGACGGCGATCTTGCCGATGTCGTGCAGGAGGCCGACGATCTCCAGAATCTCCAGATCCTCGTCCGACATGTTCATGACCTTGCCGAGCGAGACCGCGATGCCGCTCACGCGTTCCGCGTGGCCGGCCGTGTACGGGTCCTTCGCCTCAAGCGCCCTCGTCAGGGCGACGATCATCTCCCGGTACGACTGGCGCATCTCCGAATAGAGCTTGAAGGACTGCCGCGCGACGAGAAGCGGCAGGAAAAAGACGGCCAGGCCGACGACGTCCAGCGACTGGTAAACGGCCGCCATGACGTAGCATATGGGAATAAGAGCGAGATAATTTGGGACGGTGTCCATGATACTAGTCTTGAAATAATGCATTACTGACATACGGTGATATAGAGACACCATGACAGAAACGGTTCCTGCGTTGATGCTGAAGTACAACAACCCACCCGCTACCAAACCAGTCCAAGTCCCGAGTGGAGCTCCCCAGGCGTTGGATAGCGTGGCGTAAGCCACCCCAGATACCCCGCCCGCAAGACCCAATTGCAAGTGGTTGAGGATCATTCGTAGCCACGTGACCCGGCCCCGCAGTTCGTCGAGAGTAAAGGTGCCGAAAAGTCCTACAACGAAGCCCGCGAAAGGCCCCATAACCATTGAAGTCGCGAATATGAGGGGAAACCCAACAGACACGGTGCCGCGCCCTTGTGGGAGAGGAACCGGTAACGATTCCGCCACGGCGGTTAGGACAATGAGCGTCCACAATTGCCACATGGAAAGGACATGCGGATCCCACAACGCCCACCCAACAAGGATGACAGCTGTTACGAGAATGAAAAGTAACGTGTAGTGATGACGGTGGATTCCCGGTTGCAATGCGCTCCTCCTATCCTTTCCGGTCTCGGCCCGCAAGGGGTTCTAGGCTTGTGTGTCGCGGTTATGCTTTACCAGCGATAGTTCGCACCGGCCGCAATGGCCAGCAGCGCCAACGTCGCAAGAACCTTCAGCACACGCACCATCTCGAACACAACCCCTCGACTGACTTAGCCCGGCCAAACTCCGCTAGGTGATGCACGGGCCCTTCGCTGGGGCACGAGACCGGAAATCCGCAAAACGGCAAATTCGGAGCAAACTTGTCCATCCACCTCACCGGAACGCGCGGTTCGCGGCGTCCAGGACGACGCGCGCCGCAGCGGTCCGCTCGTTCTCCTGCACCGCGGCGATGCCCAGCAGGGTCCGACCGTCGCCGTCCGCTTCCAGATGCAGGGCCGCGATGAACGCGGCCTGCCCCGCGAGGCGGATCCGCTGCAGGTCCACCAGCGCGAGCATGACCCCCTCGCCGAGCGCCGCCTCCAGAGCCCGGACCGTGGCCAGGGCTGTCAGCCGCAGCTCCCGGTCCGCTCCGCCCCGCGCCTGGCCGACGTTCACGCGGTCCCCGTCCGTGAGCCGGACCGTCACCTCCGCGACGTCGCCCTCTTCACGCACGACGCCGATCTCCGCGAGCCGCCAGCGCCCCTCTTCATCCCAGACGCCGCTGGGTCCAACGGGAGTGACGACGATCGCATCCGCGGGGAGGCGCCGCCCCGTCAGGGTATAAACCAGGGTGTGGGCGTCGCTGACCGCCGCCGCGGGGTCTCCCGTGATGAGCAGGTGCACGCGCTCCACGCCGCCCTCGCCCAGCGAGACCCGCGCGGACTGGACGCCGGGAAGGCTGCTCAACCACCGCTCCAGCTGCAGCGTTTCCCTGGACAGAAAAGGCAACCTCCGCCGGAGACATTCGAGCGAAAATTCGGCAATCCTGCCATTGAATTCCGTTATTCTCCAAAAGACGGCATCAATGCAAGGGAATCTGACAATGTCCAGAGAGCCCCGTTGACGAGCGTGTGACCGCCGAGAAGGACGGGAACGAGCGCGTTCCGCGCGGCGTCCGCGAGCGAGGCGAGGCGTGCATCGTGTACGGATGCGATATCGCCGAGATCCGCCGCAAATCGTTCCTCTTCGCTCGCGTCCGACCGCCAGTGGGCCAGGAGCACCCGGGAGTCGAACAGCACGGCGTCAGCGACGTGCGACACCGCGCGGAAAAACCGTTCGGCCCCGGCAACGTCGACGAACTCGCCGACGAGCGATCGCACGAGACCCGCCGCCTCGCGGCCGAGCGCCTTCATGCCGCGTTCCTCCGAGAACACGCGCACCCGGCACTTCCAACGCTCGTTGATGCGAAGCACGGTCGTCGGCGAGACGCGGCCGAACAGGGCCAGCTCCCCGCCGTCCCGCAGGACGCGGGCGACGCGGTCCACCTTGCACGCCATTTGCTCGAGCCCGGGCACCGAAGCCAGGGCCTGGCGAACGGCCGCGTCGCCCGCCACGTGGCCGGGCGCGATCCCCTTCTCGACCAGCCAACGCAGGATGCAGGCGTCCGCCGGGGTGTCGAGGTCGAAGTTCAACGCCGCGTGGTTCGGCCACAACATGCGCCGCAGGCCGGCTGCCTCAAGCAGGTCGCCGATGCCGTTGTCATGCGACGGCCATGCGCTCCGTGCCTGCGCCAGGGCGGCCGCCGTCGCGGCGAAGACGTCCGGTGACTGGGGGTTGTTCAGCCAGGCCTGCGAAGGGTCCGTGAGCGCGCCAGCGAGGTCTCGAATGTCGGTCGCGTCGAGCGACAGGGCCGCGCCGCCCCCGAAGTAAAGCAGCCACGCGTCCGGGTCGGCGGCGGCCACGCGCCGCGCCACCTCGGACAGCTCCCGCCCGAACCGGAACGGGCGCGCGCTCGTCACCGGCACGGCGCCGGCCGCGCGTGCCTCTTCCAGCAGCGCCGCGCGATCGCTGACCACCCAGACGCGCTCGATCCCGGCGGCGAGGAGCTCGCGCACGCGCACGAGGGTCAGCGCTTCCCGCACGCGCGCCACCGCCCCCGTCAGG
>JADGHN010000047.1:2500-13234 GCA_019683875.1 Clostridia bacterium | reverse complement strand
CGCGGCCCAGGAGGCCGCGCAGGCGCGACCAAGCGGAAGCCGCGACCTCCGCTGAAGTCGCCAGCCAGGCGCCCGTCCGCTCGTTGCGGACTGCGACGCGGCGCGCGCCCTCGATCTGCACTCCGTCAAGAGACTTCGCGCACATGCACCATGGCCGCCGTGTCCGGCGCGAGCGTCACGACTTGTCCGTCCCTTTCGAGCACCATGCCGCCGGCGTGCGGGTTGAACTCCTTCACGACGAACCTCGCCCCCGGCACGATGCCGCGTTCGCCGAGATAGTTGAGAAGCGGAGAGACCTCCTCCGCCAGCTCGCTGATGCGGTCGACGACGACCGTGGCGCCGGGCCGCACCTCGGTGAGGGGATGGAACAGCGGCCGCACGCGGGGGCCGTTGCCCGGGATCGGATTGCCGTGGGGGCACGTGGTCGGGTGGCCGAGCTGCTCGTCGAGCCGCTCCTCCACGATCTCCGAGAGGGCGCTCTGCAAGCGGTGGGCTTCCTCGTCCGCCGTGGCCCAGTCGAGGTGGAGGAACTCCGTGAGCCAGCGCTCCAAAAGGCGGTGCTTGCGAACCATGGAGGCCGCCAGCCGCTCTCCTTTGGAAGTGAGCCGGATGACGCGGTTCGCGTCCACGCGGACGTATCCGTCGCGCTGCAGGCGGCGGAGCATCTGGGAGACGGTGGGCGCCGACACGCCGAGAAACTCGGCGAGCCGTGCAGCGATGACCGTCTCGCCCTCGTCCTCCAGGATGTAGATGGCCGTGAGGTAGTCGTCGAAGCGGTGCGCCGGCACGGGAGCCTCCCCTCGCAACCGGACCGGAAAAAATCCGAGTGCAGCGATCGAATTTTTGATTTCCGCGTATTGACGCCGTTCTTCGGGTTAGCCTATACTAACCTCGCTCTTTAGGAGGAACGAACTTGAACGGCGCCGAGTCGCGCCGACAGTCGTCTTCCAGTATACCACCGGAGCGCGCCGCGCCCGTTGAGGAGTGTACATCTTGCCCCGACTTCCGGTCCGTCGCAGCCTGATCGCCGTCCTGCTCCTCACTGTCCTCGTTTGTGCCTGGGGGCTGAACGGGCCGGCGGCGCGCGCGCAGTCGAACGGCGCACTGGCGTCGGCGGAGCACGAGATCGCCGAGGCCGTCGGCGCGATCGAGCAGGACCGCGTGGACGAAGCCAAGGACGAGTACGAGAAGTTCAAGGCCGCGTGGCCGTCGTTGGAGGACGAAGTTCGCGCCGCCGACCCGTCCGCGTACGCGGCCATCGAAGACGCCATGCGCGACGTCGACGCCGCCTTCGCCAGCGAGCCGGTCGACGCGGAAGCCGCCGAAAGTGCGCTGGAAAGGTTGGAGCGGGCGGTCGAGGCGTACCTGGACGCCACGGGCACGCCGGCCAAAACCGGCGCGCGCCTGGACGCCGCCGGCGCTTACCGAGTGCTTGAAGGCGCGCTCGCGGACGCGGCCGCCGGCGACGTGAACGGCGCGGAGCAGGAGCTCGACAGGTTCGCGGCCGCCTGGCCGTACATCGAAGGCGGCATCAAGAGCAAGTCCCCGGCCGCGTACGATGCCATCGAATCACAGATGACAGCCGCCTTCGCCGCGCTGCGCGCCGGTGACGCGCGGGCGGCCGAAGCGGCCCTGGAGCGGATGGAAGCGGCGCTGGAGCCGCTCGCGCAAGGCGAGACCACGTATACCTGGTGGGACGCCGCGATCATTCTGTTGCGCGAAGGGCTTGAAGCCATCCTCATCGTCGCCGCGCTGCTCGCCTTCGTGAACCGCGGCCCGGTCGCCGCGCAGAGGAACTGGATCTACGGCGGCGCGTTCGCCGGGGTTCTCGCCAGCGTGGCGCTGGCGCTGGGGCTGTCCTCGCTCCTCTCGGTCGCGGTGGCCGGTCACGGCGCAGAGTTCGTGGAGGGCGTGGCCGGCGTCGTGGCGGTCGTCATGATGCTGACGGTCGGCGCCTGGCTGCACCGCCGCTCCACGTTGGCCGCTTGGCAAAAGTACATCCGCGAGCAGGTCAGCGGCGCGGTCGCGCGGGGAAGCATGGCCTGGCTGGCGGCCATGGCCTTCATCGCCGTGCTGCGCGAAGGCGCGGAGACGGTCATCTTCCTCGCCGGCATGGCGCCGTCGATCGGCGCGGGCGCGCTGTACGGCGGAATCGCGGCCGGACTCGCGGTTCTCTTCGCGATCGGCTTCGCGATCCTGAAGCTCGGCCTGAAGACACCGGTGCGGCCGTTCTTCCTCGTCGCCACGGTGCTCATCTACTACCTCGCCGTCAAGTTCACCGGGCAGAGCCTGCACGCGTTGCAGGTCGCCGGCGTGATCCCCTCGCATGCGCCCGGCTGGCTGCCGGAGATCGACTGGCTCGGCGTGTACCCGAGCCTCGAAACGATCGTCCCGCAGGCGGCGCTGCTGGTCTTTGTGGCGTGGCAGTTCTTCGCCACGGAGCGGCGCGGACGGCGCGCCGCCGGCGAGCTGCAGTCGCCGTCGCCCGTCACTCGTTGAACCGGCGACGGCTCGATACGGGGTATAATCAAAGCGCGGCTGCGCCCGTAGCTCAGGCGGACAGAGCGGGAGCGTCCTAAGCTCCGCGTCGGGGGTTCGAGTCCCTCCGGGCGCACCAGAGATTTGGCGGCTGCGGCCGCCTTTTCTTTCAAGCGGAGGTCGCCATGGACGGCGTCGATGTGCGCGGGACCGGGCGCGACGGGCAGGGAATCGGCGACGACGAGCGCTGGATGCGTCGAGCCCTGGAACTGGCCCGGCGCGCGGCGGACGTCGGCGACGTGCCGGTGGGCGCGGTCATCGTCTCGCCGGAGGGCGCCGTGCTGGGCGAAGGCTACAACCGGCGGGAGGCGGACGGCGACCCGACCGCGCACGCGGAGGTCGTCGCGCTGCGCCAGGCGGCGCGCGCGCTCGGCCACTGGCGCCTCGAGGGCTGCACGATCTACGTCACGCTGGAGCCGTGCGCCATGTGCGCGGGGGCGCTCGTGCTCGCGCGGGTGCGCCGCCTCGTGTTCGGCGCGTCGGATCCCAAGGCCGGGGCCGTCGGCAGCCTTTACAACATCGCGCAAGACGCGCGCCTGAATCACCGGCTTGAGGTGACGAGCGGCGTCCTGGCCGAAGAAGCGGCCGCGCTGTTGCGCGCGTTTTTTCGCGAGCGGCGCGCGACGCACACGGGCGCGCATGGCTGATTCTTGCGGTTGATCGCGCGCGCCCGCGCTTGTTAAGATGATGAGTGCCGTTCGGAGGGGTGTCCGAGTGGTTTAAGGTGCGACTCTCGAAAAGTCGTGTGCCTGCAAGGGCACCGTGGGTTCGAATCCCACCCCCTCCGCCAGATTTCGCCCGCGCCTGCGGGCATTTGGATTCTTTCGGCGCAGCATTGGAGCTTTGCGTTTCGCGGAAGGGTGCAGGAGCGGTTTAACTGGCGACACTGGAAATGTCGTGTACGGGCAACCGTACCGGGGGTTCGAATCCCCCCCCTTCCGCCAGATTTCGTTTGGCCGTGCTAGACGGGGAGGTAGCGGTGCCCTTCGCCCGCAATCCGCTATAGCGGGGTTGAATCCCCGGCCGAGGCCGCGGCGCGCAGAGCAGGCGGCGGCACGTGACGTTGACGATCGGGTCCCGTGCGGCAGAATCCCGTGAACCCCGCCAGGTCCGGAAGGAAGCAACGGTAAGCGGGCACTTCTGGGCGCCACGGGGTGGCCGGGTCCGAGTCGGCGGCCGTCAAACCGTCTGGACGCCGTAGGTCGGAGCCGGGTGCACGGCCAGTCCTTCACGCAGCGGATCCCGCTGCGTTTTTTCTTCTTGCGCCGCAGGGGATCAGGCGGTGGGCGCGTAGACGGACGGAAGGAGGGGAAGCCATGGGCGGGTATCAGGCGCTGTATCGCCAGTGGCGGCCGCGCCGCTTCGCGGACGTCGTCGGCCAGGAGCACGTCACGCGTTCCCTGCGCCACGCCGTCGCGCAGGGCCGCGTGGCCCACGCGTACTTGTTCTGCGGGCCACGCGGCACCGGCAAGACGTCCGTCGCCCGCATCCTCGCCCAGGCGCTTCTCTGCGAGCGGCCGCAGGACGGCGAGCCGTGCGGCGCGTGCGACAACTGCCAGCGCTTCGGCCAGGACGGGGCGCTGGACGTGATGGAGATCGACGCCGCCAGCAACCGCGGCATCGACGAGATCCGCGACCTGCGTGAGCGCCTCGGCTACGCCCCCTCCGGAGGCCGGTACAAGGTGTACATCGTGGACGAAGTCCACATGCTCACGGAGCCGGCCTTCAACGCGCTGCTCAAGACGCTGGAGGAGCCGCCCGCGTTCGTCGTCTTCGTCCTCGCCACCACGGAGCCGCGCAAGGTCCCGGCCACCATCGCGTCGCGCTGCCAGCGCTTCGACTTCCGCCGCTTCACGACCGAACAGATCCGCGGCCAGCTTGAGAAGATCGTCGCCGCGCTCGGCGCGGAGGCGGAACCGGAGGCCCTGGAGGCCATCGCGTCGCGCGCGGACGGCGGCCTGCGCGACGCGCTCAGCCTTCTCGATCAATGCCTGGTCTACGCGGACGGCCGGCTCACGGACGATGACGTCGCCGCCGTGCTGGGCACGGCCAGCCGGGAGGAGCTCGAACGCCTGGCCGACGCCATCGAGCGCCGTGACGCGGCGGCGGTGTGGGACGTGGCCAGCCGCCTCTACGAGGAGGGGCGGGACCTCGCGCAGGTCGTCCGCGACTTGATCGACGTCTGGCAGGCGCGCGCGCGCGGGCGGATGGGGGCCGACGCGCGCCGGAGCGTCGAAGTCCTGGAAGGCCTTCTGGACCTGGAAGGCGAGTTGCGGCGCGGGGCCTCGCCGCGCGTGACGGTGGAGGTGGGCCTCGTCCGGCTGGCGTGGGACGAGGACCCGCCGGCCGCGACGGCGCCGCGGCCGTCGCCGGGGGCGGCGTCCCGCGCATCGACGCCCGCGCCCCGGTCGGAGCCGGAACCCAAGCCGCAGGCCGCGCCGCCGCCTGCGCCGTCGCCTGCGCCGCCGCCTGCGCCCGCGCCCCAGCCCGGGACGGAGCCGAAGCCTCAGGGCGCGTCGCATCGCTCGCCCGCGTCCTCACGCGCCGCGCACACGCCCCGGCCGGAGGCGGCCGCCCCGGCGCCGGTCCAGGACGTGTCCCTGGATTCGGTCGTCGCCCGTTGGGACGACGTCATGAAAGCCGTGCGCAAGCTGAAGGTCGGGACGCACGCGCTGCTGGCCGTGGCGAAGCCGGGCGCCCTGAACGGCGGCGAATTGATCCTCCATTTCGCACACGGCTATACTTTCCACAAAGATCAGATCGCGCGCGACGAGCACCGCGTGGTGGTTGAGCGCGCGCTGCGCAGCGTCCTGGGCGTCGAGCTGCGCGTCCGCTGCGTCACGGAAGAGGCCGCCGCGCCGCCTGATCCCGCCTCCGCGGGCGCCGCGGCGAGCGGCGCGGCCGGGGGGCCTTCGTCCGGAGGCCCTGAGGACGATCCCCTCGTGCGTGCCGTGCTCGATCGCTTCGGCGGCGAAATCGTGGAAGTGCGGGAGATGAATGATTAAATGAACTTCGCCGACATGAACAAGATCATGAAACAGTTTCAGAAGATGCAGGAAGAGATGACGAAGGCGCAGGACCGGCTGGCCGAGTTGGAAGTCGAAGGCTCCGCCGGCGGAGGCGTCGTCAAGGCCTTCTGCACCGGCAAGCAGGAAATGACGCGCATCGAGATCGACCCCTCGGCCGTCGACCCGAACGATGTGGAAATGCTGCAGGATCTCGTCCTGGCCGCGGTCAACGACGCCCTCAAGAAGTCCCAAGAGCGGGCCGCGCAGGAACTCGCCCGGGTCACGGGCGGGCTTCCGCTGCCGCCCGGCCTGCCGTTCTAGCCCCGCCGTGGATTGAAGGAGGACGCCCGTGCCCTTCGTCGGGCCCATCGCCACGCTCATCGAAGAACTGAACCGCCTGCCCGGCATCGGACCCAAGTCGGCTCAACGCCTCGCCCTGCACCTCCTGCACCGGCCCGTGGACGAAGTGCGCCGCCTGGCGCAGGCGCTTGTCGTGGCGCGGGAGCAGGTGCGCCGTTGCGCCGTCTGCGCCGACCTGACAGACCAGGAGATCTGCCAGATCTGCAGCGATCCTCGCCGCGACCCGTCGCTGCTGTGCGTCGTGGAAAGCCCGAAGGATGTCGTCGCGCTCGAAAAGGTGCGCCAGTACCGCGGCCGGTACCACGTGCTGCACGGGGCGATCTCTCCGCTCGAAGGGATCGGCCCGGAGGATCTGACCATCCGCGAGCTGCTCCGCCGGGTCGAGGGCGGCGCGGTGCAGGAGCTGATCATCGCGACCGATCCGGACGTCGAGGGCGAGGCCACCGCGCTCTACCTCGCCAAACTGGTCCGCCCCATGGGCATTCGGGTCACGCGCATCGCCCGCGGCCTGCCGGAAGGCGGCGACCTCGACTACGCGGACGAGTTGACCATCGCGCGCGCCCTCGAGGGCCGCCGCGAAATCTGAGTCCATCATCGGCGCCGCCCAAGGCATCCCACCCGGCGGCGGCCCACGGTTCCGCGTTTAACGGCGGCGGGTCCGGGCCATACTCCCAACCGAGCCACGAGTTGCCGTTCGGCCCGAGAGGGCTTGCGGCAAGGGCTCGGGAGGGATGACGGATGAAGGTTGTCACTGGCGCGGCGCCGCTTGTGCACCGAGCCCGGACCATGGCCGCCGAGGCCGCCCGGTCCGCCCTCGCGTGGGGCGAAGGCGCGGCGCATCGCGTGCGGGCCTGGGCCGCGCAGGTCGCCGGGCGGATCGGTGCGCGCGCGCGCGCGAAGCCGGCCGCGGCGACGGATCCGATCTCCACTGTCGTCGACGAAGTCGACCAGGCGCGCCGGGAGTGGCAGGCCGCACAGCTGTATTTCCAGAACGTCGGGGAGCCGGAGCTCATCGACCAGGCCATCCACTGGATGACGGCCGCCGAGCGGCGCTACGTGTATCTCCTGCGCAAGGCCCGGGAAGAGCGCGTCGCGTCGCCCTTCGCGCCGCACCGCGAGGCGGAGGGCGGGGCAGCCCGGCACGCCGGACTCGGCCGCCCCGTCTAAACGGGCCGGCCGGCGCATAGGCTGTCCGCGGGAGGCGCGGCAGCGATGAGCGCGGTGGCGTTCTGGACCGCCGTGGCTGTGGCGGGCGTGGCGTTGGCCGCGGGGCTGGCCGTCCTGCTGTCGGGGCCGCTGCGCTGGCTCGGGCTCTGGATCGTCCGCAGCGCCGCCGGCGCCGTGGCGCTGTGGCTCCTGCAATATCCTGCGAGCCTCTTCGGCTGGCACGTCGGGGTGAACCCGTGGACGGCGCTGGCCGTCGGCGCGCTCGGCGCGCCGGGCATCCTTCTCCTCTACGGGCTGCAGGCCCTGTTGCGCTGACCTGTCCTCGTCCTGCCTGGCGTCCTGGCTTCCTGTTGTATACTGCATCGGGGTGACGTCATGGCGCCGCGTGTCCGATTCGCTCCAAGTCCCACCGGCTACTTGCACATCGGCAGCGCCCGCACGGTGCTCTTCAACTTCCTGTTCGCGAGGTCCACGGGCGGCACGCTGGTGTTGCGCATCGAAGACACCGACCTCAGCCGCTCGAAGGAAGAGCTTGCCGACCGGATGGCGGAAACGCTGCTCTGGCTCGGCATCGAATACGATGAAGGCCCGAAGAAGGGCGGCCCCTACGGCCCGTACTTCCAGGCCCAGCGCACCGCGCGCCATCGGGAGATCGCGGAGCGGCTGATCGCGGAAGGCAAGGCCTATCGCTGCTATTGCACGCCGGAGGAACTGGCGGAACGGCGAGAGGCCGCGGTGAAGGCCGGCCGCGCGCCGCGTTACGACGGCCGCTGCCGTAACCTCAGCGAGGCCGAGGTCCGCGCGTTCGAAGCGGAGGGCCGCCGGCCCGCCGTCCGCCTCCGCGTCCCCGAAGAGGGCGTCACCGTCGTGCGCGACGAGGTCTACGGCGAGGTCACGTTCGACAACGCCACGCTCGACGACTTCATCATCCTTCGCAGCGACGGCATGGCGACGTACAACTTCGCGTCCGTCGTCGACGACATCGACATGCGCATCACGCACGTGATCCGTGCGGAAGAGCACCTGTCCAACACGCCGAAGCAGATTCACGTCTACCGGGCGCTCGGGGAGCCGCTGCCCGTCTACGCCCACGTGCCCATGGTGCTGGCACCGGACCGGTCCAAGCTCAGCAAGCGCCACGGCGCCGTGTCGGTCGAGGAGTTCCGCGACAAGGGCTACCTGCCCGAGGCGATCGTGAATTACGTGGCGCTTCTCGGCTGGTCTCCCGGCGACGACCGTGAAATCTTCACGATGGACGAGCTGATCCGGGAATTTTCGCTCGAGCGCGTCAGCCGGACGGCGGCCATCTACGACGTGCAAAAGATGGAATGGATCAACGCCCAGCACCTGCGCCGGCTGTCTCCGGCCGAAGTCGCGCGCCGTGCGCTGCCCTGGCTCAGGAAGGCGGGACTCGTTCCTAACGATGGCGACGTCGACGCGAAGCTGGAAGCGGCCGTGGCGCTGGTGATCGAGCGCGTGCGGACGCTGGCGGAGATCCCGGACGCCATCGCGTTCCTGTACCGTGCGCCCGAGGCGTATGACGAAGCGGGCGTGCGCAAGCATTTCACCGGTCCGGACGCCGCCGACCGCCTGGCGGCCTGCCGGCGCATCGCGGAGACGGTCGGCGCGTGGACGGCGGACGCCATCGAGGCGGCGTACCGCTCGGAAGCTGAACGCCTTGGCATCAAGCCGGCCGCGCTCATCCACCCCACGCGGCTGGCCGTGACGGGCCGCACCGTCGGCCCGAGCCTGTTCCACCTGCTGGAGCTCGTGCCGCGCGAGGAGGCGGCCCGGCGTCTCGCGCGCGCGGAAGAGTACGTGCGAGCGCAGGTCGCGAGCGCGTAAACCGTTGCCGACCTTCGAGTTGTCTGCTAGAATACACGTTGCCGCGCGCTGAAACGATCGCGCGCATTCGATGGGGAGTCGTCCAACGGTAGGACACACGGCTCTGGACCGTGGAATCCTGGTTCGAATCCAGGCTCCCCAGCCAAATGCATATCCGACCTTTGTGATGCGCCGGTATCGTCTAGTGGCCTAGGACGCCGCCCTCTCACGGCGGAAACCGGGGTTCGACTCCCCGTACCGGTACCAGATTTGACCCGGACTGCGGCCCGGGTTTTTTTGTGGCAAGTTGCGGCCGCATCGACGCCCCCGCCGCGTTCGACCCGGCACGTGTAACCGTGCTCCGTATTCCTCGGCGAAGCCGCGCGACGACGCGCGGTCGAGGAGGCGATGGGGTTGAACGGGAAGGCATGGCTGGCCGGCCTTGTCGGCCTGGCGCTGATCGCGGCCGTCGGCTGCGGATCGCCCGCGGCCCCGCAAACGGCGGGCAATGCGGGCGGTTCGGGAACGGCCGGCTCGTCGTCGGGCGGCATGGGGTATGGCCCGGAATACGGAGGCTACGGGTCGGGCGGCACGTCCGGCGGTTCCGGCGGTGCGCCGGCGGGTACGTCGGAGGGAGGCGCGACATCCTCGAATTCCTCGGAAGCGACAGGGACCTCGCCGTCGCAAGGCGGTTCCACGTCAGAGCCGGCGGGCGCCACCGCCTCGGAGACCGCAGGGCCGCAGACGGTGGACGTCGATCTGTACGAATTCAAGATCGAGATCGGCGGAACGGAGGTGGATCACGACGGGACCGTCACGGTTCCCGCGGGACGCGTGACCTTCGCGATCAAGAACGAAGGCGGGGCGACGCACGCGTTCGAAATCAAGGGCGACGGAATCGACGTGAAGACCAAGTCCCTTGGCCCGGGCGACACGGACACCCTGACCGTCGACCTGAAACCCGGAAAGTACGAAATCTGGTGCCCGGTCGGTCACCATCGCGACCTGGGCATGCAGGGCGTCATCACGGTTCAATAGGTGGCAAAGGAGCGGTACGGCGTGACGGATGCGCCGCAGGAGCGAGCTTCGGCGCTTGAGGACGTCTACCGGCGGATGCTCCGTCCCCTGTACCGCTTCGTGTACCGGCAGGTGGGCAACGCGGCCGACGCCGAAGACATCTGCGCCGACGTGTTCGTTCGGGCCGTGCGCTGGCTGCGCGCGGACGCTCCGGCGGCCGAGGTCCGCTCCTGGCTCTGGCGGGCCGCGCGCAGCGCGGTGAACGAATACTGGCGAACCGTGTACCGCCAGCCGCCGCTGTCCTCGCACGAGTTGGACAATGTCGTGCCCATGGCCTTCGACGACGACGCGTCGATGGAACGGGCGGCGAAGCGCCGCGTGGAGAGGCTGCTGCTCCGGTTGCCGGAGAAGCAGCGAACCGTCCTGGAGCTGCGTTTCCTCGAAGGGCTCTCGGTACAGGAAACGGCGGCGCGCATGGGGATCAGCGAAACGTACGTCAAGGTCCTCCAGCACCGTGCGTTGCGGGCAGCAGCCGGCATCGAGGAAGAGAGCGACCCGACATGACCGATCGACGCGGAAGAATGGACTCGTCGCGGGAGGAGCGGGACTGGGTCGAGGCGGTCGCGGAAGATCTGCTGGCGGAGCGCCGTCCGCGTTACGCGCCGCGATCGCCCCGCGAGGCGGCGCTGCTTCGCGTCATGACTGAGCTGCGCGCCGCCCGCCCCTCGGTGCCGGAACCCTCGGAGGCGCTGCGGCGGCGCGTCGAGGCGGCGCTCGCGCGGCGCGGCGCAGACGCCCGCGTCGCGCCGGGCTCGAGCGC
>JADGHN010000046.1 GCA_019683875.1 Clostridia bacterium | reverse complement strand
CTGGCCAGCCGGTTCGCGCCGGACGAGGACCCGCGCACGTGGATCGCGGACGTCCGCCGCGAGAACCGCCTGAGCACGGTGGTCATCAAGCCCGGCCAGCGGCTGCGCCTGCCGGTGGGTCCGCGTTCGAGGTGAGAGGCGTTGTCATGATCACCGGCGCAGTCACCGCGGCACCGCGCCGCCTTGCAACGCGTCGACGACCGATCCCGCCGGCTTGCAATTCGGACCTCGGTCTCCACTTCCGATAAGATACATTATGTCAACTTAAGAAGCAGGTAGCCGATTACGCGCCCACGCAGGCGCAAGCCGCGGTCCGCCGCGCCCTTATCCCCCAAAGACGAGGCGCAACCCGAGGTACACGACGACGAGTCCCAAAAGAAGATTCACGCGACCGACCCAACTGCCCAACATCCTGTAGCGCGAGCGCTCCTGAGGCGTCAGCGGCCGCTGGTCACGGTTGGCGCCCAACCGTCGCATCGCCACGTCATGCACGATCGTCACGACGAGAATCACAGCCACGAAGGCGAGCTTCCACGCGAGCACGCGGCCGAACGGGGTTCCGTAGAAGCTCGCAGACGTCAGCTGGCTCCAGGTCAAGCCCATGGCCCACAGGTTGCCCACGCCCGTCAGCAGCAGCAGGCCGAGCGCGCCGAGCATCCATGGCCGCGACTGTCGACCGATCGTCTGGTAAAACGCTGCGCGCTTCGCAGGGTCGCCAAGCTTCGCGGCAACCGGTGTCACGATCAGCGCCAGGACGAGCATCTCCCCGACCCAGAACATGGCGGCGACAAGGTGGACGTAGAGGATCGCAAGCGCCATCGCAGTTCCCTCCTGACCCTTCTGTCCATTTTGAACTTCATACGGTTGCAGGCAACGGCCGATCGGCCGGACCGAACGGCCGTGGAATCGGGGACGAACGGTCCTATGCACACGTCGTGCGAAGCGGTACTGCAGGAGGGGGAATGCGCGCCCGGTGGCGCGCCGCCGTCCCCTACGATGCCGTCACCTGACGAGGCCTTCACCGAAGGAGGGCATGCTCGTGGAGCACGACGTGCGACAAGTCGCCGCCGAGGTTCTGGCCGGCCACAATCACGTCACGGTCGCCACCCACGGACCCGCGGGGCTCTGGATCGCAACCGTCTGGTATGCAGAACGGTGGACGGACGACGGTCTTGACCTGCTCATCAACCTCAAACCGGAAGCCCTGACCCTCGCGAACTTGCGTGCAGCGTCCGAAGCCGCCTTCGCCATCAACGGTCCCCAGCCGGACCGCTTTCTCCAGGGCAAGGCCCAGGGCCAGGAGCTGGGCCTCCTTCGCGAAGTGAACGACGTGCGCGAGCAGCTGCTCCGCAAGGCGCCCACCCTGCAGCGGTTCGTTGAGCGCATTCCCGATCTGGTGGCCGTGCGCTTGCGAGTCACCGAACTCTTCGTCACGGACCACACAAAGGGCATCGGGCGCCGGACCCGCGTGCCGTTGACGGCGGGAGTGCCAAGCGATGTCGACTAGCGCGTCTCCCACGGCGCGGCCCATGCGTGCCCGGGTCCGGGATGTCGTCGAGTCGACCCGCCCCTTCTCATTGAGCGGCGCCACCATGCCGGTGCTGGTGACGGCCGCCGCCACGATCCCCGATGACCCCTCTGCGGCCTGGCGGCTGCTTCTTGTGTGGATCGGCCTCGTGGCGGCTCAGGCCGCCTGCAACGTCATCAACGAGGTCTACGACGTGCGGAACGGCGTCGACACGCTGGAAACGCCGTGCCCGTCGAAGGTCATTCTCACGGGGCGCATGTCCTCCAGACAGGTCCTGGCCCTCGGGCTCATTCTCCTGGGTGTCGGATGCGCCATCGGCCTGGTTTTATCGGCGGTCGCGGGTCTGTGGGTCCTGCCCGTCGCGGCCGTGGGCGCCCTGGGGGCGTACTTCTACACCGCCCCGCCACTGAACTACAAGTACCGGGCGCTGGGCGTGCCGCTGATCGCCATCTTCTTGGGCCCTCTGCCCGCCTGGGCCGCGGCCCGCATCGCGACAGGCCACGTGTCCCCTGCGGTCATGGCGGCGTCGGTGCCCCTGGGGCTGCTGATGGCGGCGGCGCTGCACGCCAACGACGTCCGTGACCGGGAAACCGACCGGCGTTCGGGCGCCCGCACGCTCGCGGCGCGCATCAGCGCGCAGGCAGGTTTCCGAGTTTGGCAGGCGCTCGTCTTCGGGTCCTACGCCTGGGTCGTGTTCGCCGTCGCCGTGCACTGGCTGCCCGCGCCGGCGCTCCTGGCCCTCCTCACGCTGGGCGTCGCGCGCCGCGCGCACCGGGACATGGTCGACACGCTGGCCTCGCCCAAGACGATGTTCCCAGAGGTCTCATCGGCCCGCCTGCACCTCTGGATGGGCCTGACTCTGACGGGCGGACTGCTGCTCGCATGGTGACCCTCCGACCCGGAGCCGCGCTCGCCCTCGACCTCGTCTTGGCCGCGGCCCTGTGGATCGTCGTGTTCGCCTGGCGTCCGCTTCCCTTCTGGTGGCTGATGGGGCCCGCCATGGCGGTGCTCGGGGTCCTCGGCGCCTACCGTCGCAGCCGGCTCCCGCGGTCTGCCGCCACGCCGCCGCACCGGCCGCACGCCATGGTGGCGGATGCCGCCCGGGACGCGCTGATCGGCGTGGCGACGGCGATCCTGCTCTACGCGTTGTTCGCGGCCGGAGACGCACTCCTGTCACGTCTGCCCGGGTTTGCCGGCGGCGTCACGACGGTGTACGCGATGACCCGCCTCCCGAAATGGCTCATGGCCGCGCTCCTGCTCTTCGTGGCCGGGCCGGCGGAATCCGTCTTCTGGCAGGGGTACGTGCTGGAGACCGGTCTCCGGCGATGGAGCCCAGCCGCCGCCTGGGCGGCCAGCGTGGCGCCCTACGCGCTCGTCCACTGCGCTTCAGGCAACCCCGCGCTCGTCGCGGCGGCGCTGATCGGCGGTGCCTTCTGGTCCTACCTCTACCTCCGCCTGAGACGGCTGTTGCCCGTCATCGTCAGCCACGCCGTCTGGGACCTGATGATGCTCGTGCTTCTGCCGCTGCGGTGAGCCCGCGTCACGCCTCACGCTCCCGCATGTGCCGCCGTGCGGCGAACGCGGGCCACAGGGCGGCGACGCTCGCGACCCCGCCCGCCAGTTGGAGAAGCGCGGCCGGGCGGGCGAGCGCGTCCTGCAGCGGCCGGTCCGCCACCACGGCGGCCGCCAAGCCGAGAATGCCGGCCTGCAGCAGGATGTACCCCGCGTAGCTGAGCTGCGGGCGCGACACGTTCCACGTCCGCCTGGGCTCGTTGTGGTCTCGCGCCCATTCGGCCAGGTCGAGCGTCGTCAAGAACACGAGGATCCGCGACAGCTGGCCGATGATGAGCAGCGTCGGCGCGGCGAAGAGGCCGAGGTAGAGGGCGAGGACGGGCCATGCGGCAGGCGCCGCCCCCACCACCCCGGCGACCGTCGCGAGGATGGCCGCCAGGCCGTGAGCCAGCGCCGCGACGGTGAGCACGGTGACCGGCTCGCGCTTTCTGTGGGCGCGATGCCGCACCATGCGGACGATGTCCATGCCGAACGCCGCCACGCCGGCCAGTGCGGCCGCCCAGGCCAAGCCGGTCGCCCACGAGGCGCCTAAGTGGGCCAACTGGATCGCCACGACGGCGACGGCGAGCGCGGCGACGGCCGGGCGGCCGAAGCGGTCGTCCTCGTGGCCACGCTCCGTCGCGAAGAAGAGCGGAATCAACCGGTAGGCGGCGCCCACGACGACCATGCCCAGCCACCCGCCGATCGCCGCCGCCATGTGCACCGGCGCCATCGCCACGAGCCGCCCCGGCAGGAGTCCCGCCAGCGCGAGGGCCATGACGAAGCCCAGAATCGCCGTCTCCGCCAGGAACACGGGCGCGAGCGCGAACGCCCACGCCGTCGGCAGGCGCCCCGCATCCGACTTCAGGACCGGCCAGACCGCCCGGATCCACGACGCCGCGTGCGCCAGGAGGACGCTCGCCACCAGCGTGCCGCCCGCCGCCAGAAGCGGCGCCTCCGCTCGGGCAAAACCGAGGACGAAGAGGCCGACGCCCACGGCGTAAGGAATCAGGAGCCGCCGTCCCACAACGGCCGGCAGCCGCGCCGGATGCAGAATGACGGGCACGAGATTGAAACTGGTGCCGAACATCGTCATCGTGACCCAGCCCAGCACGTCGAGGTGCAGAAGACCGAAGGCGGCCAGGCCGGACTCCGCCGGGCGCAACGCCAGATCCGGGCGCGCCGCCATCCAGCCGAGCAAAACAAGCAGCGCGGCCAGCGCCGCGCCGGCGTACGCGAACACGACATCCGAACGCGCCCGTGCGCCAAACGTGAGCGGTTTCATTCCCCCGCCCCTTCCCTGCGTTCCGAGCTTCCGGGGCGACCGGCGCGGGCCGGCCGCCCCGCACTGGCCTTCGGACCGTGTTATGGCGTCACTTCGATCACGCCGATCGCTCCGAGCGTGGCATCGCCGAACGAGTGCGTCACGAACGGGTATTTGCCCGGTTCGTCAAAGTGAGTCTCGAACACCGCCCCGCCACCCGGCGCGAGCGTGTACGTGCTGACGCCATACTGGGCGTTCTTCGGGTTGCCGTCCGGCTCGACGCGGTCAAAGATCGTGCCGACGACATGGAACGCGGAGAAATGATCCGGTCCGGCGTTGACCACGTAGAGCCGCACCGGCTCCCCCACCTTGACCTTGAGGGGGTTCTCCTTGTACTGGTCCGCCCGGCCGTTGAAGACCACCGCGGCCGCCTGCCCGGCCGTCATGGCCTGCATGTCCATATTCTTATACATTTCGCTCTGCACAAGCGAGAATTCCCGTGCGTCCGTCCGACCGTCCTTCGGGTCCACGATCAACATGCCGTACATGCCCATGGCGATGTGCATCAGCACGGGCGCCGTGCCGCAGTGGTACATGAACACGCCGGGGTCGTTGGCCCGGAAGGTGACCGTCCTGGACTCGCCGGGCGCGACATCCGCGAACGCTCGATCCGGCGCCACGCGTGCCGCATGGAAATCGATCGAGTGGGCGATGGTGTCCTTGTTCACCAGGGTGACTTCCACCGTATCCCCCTGGTGTACGCGGATCACCGGGCCGGGGACCCGGCCGCCGAACGTCCACACCGTCTCGACCAGCCCCGGGGCCACCTCCAACTTGCGCGGTTCGATCGGCAACGTGACCTTGACCGTCGTCCCGGCCGCCGGGGGAGCCGGCGCCTCGGGCGACACCGCCTCCGCCACGGGGAGCTTGGCGGTGTCCGCCGCTTCGCTGCCCGTTCCGGCATTCGCGTCGCCCGCGCCCGGCGCCGTCGTCGCCTGCTGCGGAACCGGTCCGCAGGCCGCGCCCAGCAGAAGGGCAAGCCCCATCACCACGACCAGCGCAATCCGCTTCAACATTTGTGGCACCTCACTCTCTTGCCGCCGGCGTCCCGATGGGCGCCGGCTCAAGGTCGCACACGTCATCCGTCACAAGGGCCGGCTGCGGGTGTCCCGCAGCCGGCCCGTTCCGCGTTCAGGCCGCCGCTTTGTGCACGCGCGCCCCGGGCTCGCCGCCCTCCGTGCCCTGCGCATTGCGGCGCCGGAGGTACCGCCACAGCCCGTCGACGCCGAACCGTCCCGTCGTCCCGATGAAGAGCAGGATCACAGCCACCGTGAACCAGATGGGGTTCACGCTCACCGTGCCGGCCAGCATGTAGTTGAGGTTCATCAGCGCGCCGGCGATCAACGCGAACGTGGTCAGCGCACCCAGGACCAGCCCGATGCCGACGAGCACTTCACCGTACGCCACCAGGAACGACATCAGTTTCGCGTGAGGCAGGGCGAAGTGCTGGATGAAGCTCGCGTAGAACGGTTGCACGTCAGGGTGCTCGCCGGCCGTCTTGGCGAGGGCGCCCTTCAGGAAGCCCGTCACCGCCGCGCCCGCGTGGTCGCCGGTCCAGGCCGGGTTGCCGACCTTGCCGATGCCCGCGTGGAACCACTGCACCCCGAGCCAGACCCTCAACGCGGCTCCAGCCAGGTCCACACCGTCCCGCCAGGTGTACCGCCTTGTCATGGCTGCTCCTCCTTTCGCCGCGGCACCGCGCCGCTGGCGATTTCAACGTACATCCGGCGGCATGCGCCACCTACGGGCGATGGCACCGTTCTCCATGCGGTCGATCGTCGCGCGCGCGATGGGGCCGGAGGAACTGCCTGCCAATGTCGATCGGTCGTGTTCGGGTGTCCGTTCGGGGAAGTCGCGGTCATCCGATCGACGAATGTCCGTTCGTCCCTTTAGGGTTACACTGAGGGCGGGAGCGTGCCTTGCCGTGCAGCTGACGCTGAAGTCGTTGAAGCTGTGGGCGCTCGTGCTGCCGATCGTGTTCCTGGTCGGCCTGCAGCTCCTGCAGTACTTCTTTCTTGAGCCGCGATTCTCGCGGGAAGCCGTCCACCTCACGATCGCGGCGATCATCATCGTCGGCGTCATCCTGTTTTCCACGTTCGTTTGGCGGGCCGTCGAAAGGATCGAGGGCGAGCTGAAACGCGCCTATGAGGCGGAGCGCCTTCAAAGCGCGCAATTGGCCGCGCTTCACGAAGCGGCGCTGCAGATCACGAGCGAACGGACGTCGAAGGCCGTCCTGCAAAAGGTCGTCGAGCTCAGCTGCCAGGTCATCGGGAGCAAGTACGGGGCGCTCGCCGTCCTCGGGCCGGACGGCGCGATCGACGAGTTCTACACGTCCGGCATCGACGAGGAGACCCTGGCCAAGCTGGGTCCCCCGCCGAAGGGGCACGGGATTCTGGCGCTGGTGACGGAGACGCGCACGCCGTTGCGTCTCGACGACATTTCGCAACATCCGCGCTCCGTGGGCTTCCCGCCCCACCACCCCGTCATGCGCACGCTGCTCGCCGTGCCGGTCATCTTCAAGGACCGGATCCTGGGCAACCTCTACCTGTCCGAGAAGCTGAACGGCGAACCGTTCACGCCGCAAGACCAGCAGACGCTTGAGCGGTTCGCGGCGCAGGCCGCGATCGCCATCGCCAACGCCCACCTGTATGAAGAGGTGCAGCGCCTGTCGGTCGTGGAGGAACGCGAGCGGATCGCGATGGACCTGCATGACGGCGTGATCCAATCCATTTACGCCGTGGAGCTTGCGCTCGAGAACGCCGCCGACCTCATCGACGACCGGCCGGACGAGGTCAAGGCTCAGCTCGACGAGGCCATCGACCGGCTGGGCGCGATCGTCGCCGACATCCGCCACTACATCCTCGACCTGCGCTCCCACCGGCTGGCGGACAAGGCGTTCCCCGCCCTGCTGAAGCGCCTGCTGGAGTCGGCCGGCACCGGGCCGGACGTGGAAAAGGTCATGCATGTCGACGGCGAGTTCGGCGACATGTCCCGCCGGCAGCAGTGGGAGCTTTGGCACATCGTGCACGAGGCCCTGACCAACGCCGTGCGCCACGCGGAGGCGACGCGGCTCGAAATCCGGCTGCGCCGCGAGGGCGACCGCGCCCGGATCGAGGTCCGCGACAACGGCAAGGGCTTTGTGGTCGACCGCGTGCCGACGGAAGACGAAGCCGGCCAGCACCAGGGCCTCGCCAACATGCGCCGGCGGGCTCGCGCGTTGCACGGCGAACTGCGCGTCGAAAGCGCTCCGGGGAAGGGCACGGTCGTCATCGTCGACGTTCCCGTTCATCATGACGAACTCGCATGGGAGGCGTGATGGACATGTCAGAGACGCAGACGCCCGTCAGGGTCATGCTCGTGGATGATCATGAGGTCGTGCGCCTGGGGCTGAAGTCGCTCCTCGACCGGACACCCGGGTTGCAGGTCGTGGCCGAGGCCAGCACCGTGCAGGAGGCGATCGCGGCCGCGCGCCAGGCGAAGCCGGACGTGGTCGTCATGGACGTGCGGCTCCCCGACGGCAGCGGCATCGACGCCTGCCGCGAAATCCGCTCGGAACGCCCGGAGACGCAGGTGATCATGTTGACCTCGTACCCGGACGACGAGGCGCTGTTCGCGTCCATCACCGCCGGCGCGGCGGGGTACATTCTCAAGCAGACGCGGGGCAAGGTGCTGGCGCAGGCCATCGAGACCGTCAGCCGCGGCGGCTCCCTGCTGGATCCGTCGCTGACGCAGAAGGTCTTCGAGCGGCTGCGCACGCCGTCCAAGGCCTCGGGCGACGCCGGACTCGCGTCGCTCACGCCCCAGGAGCGCCGCATCCTGGAGCTCATCGCCCAGGGAAAGACGAACAAGCAGATCGCCGAGGTCCTATACCTCAGCGAGAAGACGATCAAGCACTACGTCAGCAACATTCTGTCGAAGCTGCAGGTGTCGCGCCGCAGCGAGGCCGCGGCCTACCTCGCGCGCCACAGCCGCTCCGAGTGAGGGGCGCGGCGTGACCCGCGGGATGGGCGACCTGGACCTGTTGCTGAAAGCGGAGAACGGCACGTGGATCTTCGTGTGGTCCACGCGTGAGGCGGACGGCCTGGCGCTCACCGCCGAAACGCGGCTCGCGCCGGAGGATCACGAGGCGTTCCTCTCCTTCGTGCGAGCAGCCGGAGCGGGACGACGGGCGCTGTTCGCGCAAGCGCACGGCCCCCTGCGGCTCTATGCGGACCCGCGCCCGGAAGGCTGCCGCCTGACGCTGGAGTGGAACGGCGCCGCACATGCCACGTGCGGCGTGACGCTGTCGCATGACGAGTTGAAGAGGCGGCTGTTCGGGGGGATGCCCGGCTAAGGCGCGCGCCGCGCCGGCGCGCGCATCGTCTCCGCCGGCGCCACGGTGCCGCTGGCGAGGTCCAGGCGATGTCCGGCCGGGACGACCGTCACGGGCACGCCGACGAGGCCGGACGGCGAACCGGCCGCCGCCGCGCACACCGCGCGGACGTCATAGAAGCCGACTCCTCCCTCCCCCGCGACCTCCACGCACCCGGCGTCCACGATCGCGAGGGCGCCCGGCTCAAGCGCCAGGGCGAAGCGGGTGTCGCTCGGCAACTGGCAGAGTCCCTGAAGGAAAGCCGAAGCGCGACCCGCCCGCGTGTAGGCGACGTCCACGACCCACCCCGGCAGGAGGCCGAGACCCGGCACTGCGTTCGGGCCGGCCGCGGCCAGCCCGCCGTCTTCGGCGTCCGGCGCCAGGCTCCAGTCGCCCGCCAGCGCCGCCGCCGCGCCGGCGAGCAGCACGGTGGCCCGGCGCGCCAGGGCGTCCTGGAGCGCGCGCTGAACCGCGCTTCCGTGCAACAACGCCGCGGCGTGGCGCAGGTCGTCCGCCGACAGCACGATCAGGTCGACGTCGCGAAGGGCGGCCGCGCGGACTTCGTCCTCCGCCTGCACGCGCGTGGTGACGCTCGCCGCGACCACGTCGCCGACGCCGAAGCGCGCGAATTGCCTCGACCACCGCCGGCCGGCGGCCGCGAAGTCCAGCTGGAAGCCGACGATGACCTGCACGCGGATGGAACGCCCGCCCGCGACGCGAACGAGGCGCACGAGCGCGTCATCCGACAGGTCCCCACAGCCGGCGAGGACCAGCTTGCCACGCCCTTCCGCAGCGTTCGCCGTGGCCAAGATGTTCCGCGCCGCTCGCGGCTTGCGCGGCGGCTTGAGCAGGCCGCGGCCGGTCAGGGAAGCGAGCCGGCTCGTCAGCCACTGGTGCAGTTCGTTGACGGCGCCGCCGAGCTGTTCGCTGAGATCCATGGTCCGTCTCCCATGCGCGTGACGATGCCAACAGTATACTACGGTGTCCAGGTCGACCCCATGACAGGCGTGCGACGGCGATCGACACGCCTGTGCGAACGCCCGCCAGGCGTGCAGCAACGGCGACGCCGCCCGCCCGGGCGGCGCACCATGCAGGCGCGCACCGCGCCAGGCGCGCGGCGTCTCCGCTTGGCCATCTTCGGCGCCGCGGCCGTTACTGGTTGTCGATCTGCGCCCGCTGCAGGCGGCCGCTATAGTCGACGTAGATCGACTTCCACTCGCTGTACGCGTCCAACGCCGCCTGGCCCGCCTCTCGGTGGCCGTTGCCCGTCTTGCGGTAACCGCCGAAGGGCAGCTGGATCTCCGCGCCGATGGTCCCCGCGTTGACATAGACGATGCCCGTGGCGAGGTCACGGATGGCCGCGAACGCACGGTTGACGTCCTGGGTGTAGATCGCGCTCGACAGGCCGTACTGGACCTCGTTGTTGACGCGAATCGCTTCTTCCATCGTGTCCACGGGGATCAGCGAGAGCACCGGGCCGAAGATCTCCTCGCGCGCGATGCGCATGTCCGGGCGCACGTCCGCGAAGACGGTCGGCCGGTAGAAGCTCCCCTTCGCCAGTTCGCCCTCCTCGGCCGGGCTGCCGCCCAATGCGAGGCGCGCGCCCTCCTGCTTGCCGATCTCCACGTAGCCGTGCACGCGCTCCACCGCGCGACGGTTGATGAGCGGTCCGACGTCCGTCGTCTCCAGGAGGCCGTCGCCGAGGCGCAGCTTGGACGCGCGCTCGACGATCATCTCCTCGAGCTTCTTGGCCACGCTGCGCTGCACGATCACGCGGCTGCAGGCCGTGCACCGCTGGCCGGTGGTGCCGAACGCGCTCCAGAGGATCCCCTCGAGAGCAAGCTCCAAGTTCGCGTCTTCCAGCACGATGATGGCGTTCTTGCCGCCCAGTTCCAGGCTGACGCGCTTCAGGCCGTGCTGCGCGCACATCGTCGCCACATGCGTCCCGGACTCCACGGAACCGGTGAACGAGACCATGTCGACGCCCGGATGCTTCAGCAGCGCCTCGCCCACCGCCTCACCAGAGCCGAAGACGAGGTTCACGACGCCCGGGGGCAGGCCGGCCTCTTCGAGGATCTCGACGAGCATGGCCGCGAGGATCGGCGTGTCCGTGGCCGGCTTGAACACAACCGTGTTCCCGAGCACCAGCGAGGGCATCATCTTCCAACTGGGGATGGCCGCCGGGAAGTTCCACGGCGTGATCACGGCGACGACGCCGATCGGTTCCCGGACGCTCATGGCCCACTTGTTCGGAAGCTCCGCGGGCACGGTGTGGCCGAACTGCCGGCGACCCTCGCCCGCCATGTAGTACGTGATGTCGATGGCCTCCTGCACGTCGCCGCGGGCCTCGGGCAGGACCTTGCCCATCTCCCGCGTGAGCATGCGGGCCAATTCCTCTTTGCGGTCGCGCAGGATCTCGGCCGCGCGATAAAGGATCTCGCCGCGCTTCGGCGCCGGCACGAGCCGCCACTTCTTGAAGGCCTCTCGCGCGGCGTTGACCGCGGCTTCCACGTCCTCCGGGCCGGACCTGGGCACGTCGCCCAGCACTTCACCGTTCGCGGGGTTGATGCTGGGCACGCGCTCGCCGCTCTTGGCCTCAACCCACTGCCCATTGATGTAGTTGCGATAGGACTTCAAACCCTTGTCCCCCTCCCCCACACAGCGATCGACCCCGCACGCAGGGTCGATCCGCGTCACCTCCTGTATTCTACCGGACACAGCGGCGGCGCGGCGCTAGAGATTCACCCCAAGAACGCCGCCCACGATGCCCGCGATGAGGCCGAGCACAAGCCGCCTGAAGAGGTCGAGGACAGTGACGTCCGACTGGAACGCGAGCAGTCCGACCGCCATGGCCAGGGCCGCGTACACGACGCCGACCGCGGCCCCGTGCAGCCATCCCAGGGATCCGGCGCGGCGGGATCCGTACCCCGCTCCGGCGGCCAGGCACAGCACGCCGCCGTAGAAGATCAGCGTCTCCGCCGTCGTGTCTGCAAGCCCGGTGGAGTACACGGCGAGCGCCATCAACGCGGACGCGAGGAGCGTCAGGACGAACGCGCAGGCCACGCCGGCGGCCACGGCGCCCAGCTGGAATCCCGGATCGTAGCGACTGATGTCCGCTTCGCGACGCATGGTTCAGGTCCCCCTCGCAGAGGGCGTTTCTACCCCAGAGGTATGCGCCCCCGCGCGAGGTATGCGGGCCTTCCGTCGAGCGGAAGCGAAAGCGGGTCCGCGCAGGGACCCGCTTTCTCCGAAGGTGTCCAACGACCGGGTTACTCGGGTTGGTCGGCCTCGCGCGGGATTTGGCCGTCCCGCGCCATGCGGCGCTCGGCGAAGCGGACCATGCGGCGCACCATGTTGCCGCCCACCTTGCCCGCCTCGCGCGTCGTCATGTTGGCCCAACCGCGACGCTCGATGTCGTCGCGCAAGCCCAGTTCCTCCGCGACCTCGTATTTCAGCCGCTCTCGAGGCGTGTCCGCGGAGCGGACCGGGCGCTCCCGACCTTCGCCCACGTCGACAACCTCCTCGCGCCGGCGGATGCCGGCGTCGTTATGTTGCCCTCGCGGCGAGGCCGCCAATCCGGCGGATGCTGGATGCGCAAACGACGCGAACCATCCGCGTCGCACGCGAACGTGGCGACAGAACACGCCGAAATTCGGCGATGTCGAGCGAGGCCGTACGACGAAATCGTTCGAACGACGACACAGCTCGGCGCGCGCAGCACCGGCGCCGGCCGTCACGCGTCGGCGTCTTCCCTGAGGGCGGGGAAGTCGCTCGCCGACCGGCGTCCGGCAAGCCAGTCGGCGACCGCCCGCAGGACCTCCGCCTGATGGCCCCCGAAGCACGAGGCGTCCGGCAGCGAGCTCAAGAAGGCCCGACCGTACGCGGTGCGCACGATCCGATCGTCGAGCACGACCACCGCGCCGCGATCCTCGCGGCTGCGAATGAGCCGGCCGAACCCCTGCTTGAACCGCAGGACGGCCTCCGGCAGCGAAAGCTCCGCGAACGGGTCCCCGCCCCGCGCCTGCACGGCCTCCGCGCGCGCCTGGCCCAGCGGGTGGCCCGGCGGCCGGAAGGGCAGGCGCGCGAGCACCACGAGCTGCAGGTTCTCACCGGGCACGTCCACGCCTTCCCAGAAGCTGGCCGCCCCGAAGAGCGCCGTGCGCGGGTCGCGCCGGAGCGCGTCCAGCAGGCGCCACCGGCTGCCGTCGAGCCCTTGGGCCAGCGGCTGGATCCCCGCGCGCTCCAGCGCCGGCCGGAGGCGATGGTACGCCTGCCGCAGCGCCCGGTGGCTCGTGAAGAGCAGCAGGGCGCGTCCCTCCGAGGCGAGCAGCAGGCGTTCGAGGAACGGCACGACGCCGTCCCAGTACGCCCCGTCCTCCACCTGCGGCACGCGGGGAAGGTCGGTCGGGACGGCGATCAGCGCCTGCTCCCGGTAGGCGAAGGGCGAGGCGACGGTGACCGTCTCCACGCGATCCCCAAGCGCGTCGAGGCCCAGCCGGCGGGCGAAGGCGTCGAGCCGGCCAGCGACCGACAACGTCGCCGACGTCAGCACGGCGGACGACACGCGCTCGAACAGGGCCTCCCGCAACCGCGCGCCCACCTCGACCGGCGCCGCCCGCAGCGCCGCCTGGCGGCCGTCGCCCTCGAGCCAGGCGGCCCAACCC
>JADGHN010000045.1 GCA_019683875.1 Clostridia bacterium | reverse complement strand
GGTAGCACGATCGCAGGGTGCGCGGCGCACGTCCCCGCAGTCGCCCTGCGCGATGCCAATTTACTCCATGTCCCGATCGGCAGGACTCGACACGCGGGCCGCCCCCTCTTGTGAATCCACCCCCGTCACGATATCTTCGGGAGTCGAGGTGTCTGCGGTGGAATCGCTCGCGCCCACGGCCGGCCCGCCTGCTTCCGAGCTCGCCGTCACGGCCCGCGGCCTGACGAAGCGCTACGGGGAGTTCGTGGCCGTCCGCGGCATCGACTTCGACGTGCGCCGCGGGGAGTGCTTCGGTTTCCTCGGCCCCAACGGCGCCGGCAAGAGCTCCACGATGCGCATGCTGTACGGCCGCACGGAGGTTTCCGGCGGCCGGCTCACCGTGCTCGGCCTCGACGCCGCGCGGGACTCGCGCCAGATCAAGCTCAGGGTGGGCGTCGTCCCGCAGGAGTCCAACCTCGACAGCGAGCTCACCGTGCGGGAGAACCTCGAGCTGTTCGCCCGATTCTACGGCATGACGCGCGCGGAGGCGCGCCGTCGCGCCGACCGCTGGCTGGCGTTCGTCGGCCTGCAGGAGGTGGCCGCCCAGCGCGTCGACGAGCTGTCCGGAGGCATGCAGCGGCGCCTCGTGATCGCACGGGCGCTCCTGCACGAGCCGGAACTCGTCGTCCTCGACGAGCCCACCACCGGCCTCGACCCGGCCGCCCGCCACGCCATCTGGCAGAAGCTGCAGCAGCTCAAGGAGAGCGGCGTCACGCTGATCCTGACGACGCACTACATGGACGAGGCGCACCGCCTGTGCAACCGCCTCGTCGTGATGGACCACGGCCGGATCCTCGCCGAGGGGCCGCCGCAGAGCCTTGTGGAGGAGCACGTCGGCCAAAGCGCCATCGAGCTGCCCGCCGACTGGCACGAGGCCCACGGCGCAGCGTTGCCGGCCGCGCTCGTCCGCCGGCAGCTCCGCATCGGGAGCGCCGTCTTCCTGTACACCGACGACGCGCCGTCGCTGCTGGAGAAGCTTCACGCCTCGCCGCAACCGCCGCGGTACCTGGCGCGCCAGACGAACCTCGAGGACGTGTTCCTCGCGCTGACGGGGAGGGACCTCGACGACGATGCCGGCGACCTTCACCTCCGCGCGGCGGGCATGGCCCCTTCCGCGCTTTGACTGGCAGGCCTGGCGGGTCTGGGAGCGGAACGCCATCGCCTGGCTGAAGATCTACAAGACCAGCGTGCTGCTCAACTTCGGCGAGCCGTTCATGAACCTGCTGGCCCTGGGGTTCGGCCTGGGGACCTACGTCACGTCGCTGGACAACGTGCCGTTCGCCGCGTACATCGGCCCGGGCCTGCTCGCGTCCACGGTGATGATGGGCGTCACCTTCGACATGGCCTTCTCCGGCTTCAACCGCCTGCACCGCGAGGGCGTCTACGACGCGATGATCACCGGTCCGCTCAGCGTCGAGGCGATCGCCGGCGGCGAGTATCTGTGGGAGTGCACGCGTGCGCTCCTGTACGGGTCGACGTTCCTTCTCGTGCTCGTGGCCCTGGGGCTGGTCCGGTCGTGGCTGGCCGTGTGGGTCCTGCCGCTCATGATCCTGCCCGGCCTCATCTTCACCTCGCCGGCGCTGGTCGTGGCGGCCGCGGCGCGGCTGGAGGATCATCTCTTCTACTACTTCACGCTCGTGATCACGCCGATGTTCATGTTCTCCGGCATCTTCTTCCCCGTCAGCAATCTGCCCGCCCTGGCGCAGAAGGTCATCTGGTTCACGCCGCTCTATCACCTCGTCAACGTCACGCGCGCGCTGACGCTCGGGCAGCTCTCGCCGGGCTGGTGGCACGACCTGCTCTGGCTCTTCGCCGCCGCGCTAATCGCGTTGCCCTGGCCCGTCGTGGCCCTGCGCCGCAAGCTCCTCGACGCGTGAAAAACGGGCGCCGGCCGCGCCGGCGCCCGCTCCCGCTCTCTTGCTTCGCGGAACCTCACAACCGCTCTGAGATCGCCTTCGCCTGCATGAAGGAGAGCAGGTAGTCCGGACCTCCCGCCTTCGAGTCGGTCCCGGACATGTTGAAGCCGCCGAACGGGTGCACGCCCACCAGCGCGCCCGTGCACTTGCGGTTCAAGTACAGGTTGCCGACGTGGAATTCCTCCCGCGCCCGCTCCAGATGCTCCATGTTCCGGGAGTACACGGAACCGGTGAGGCCGTATTGCGTCCCGTTGGCGATCTCCAGGGCCTCGTCGAAGTCCTTGGCCCGGATGAAGGCGCAGACGGGCCCGAAGATCTCCTCCTGGGCGATGCGCGCGTCCGGCGCGACATCGGCGAAGATCGTCGGCTCGATGAAGTAGCCCTCGAGCGGCCCCTTCTCGCCGCCGGTCATGAGGCGTCCTTCGCGCTTGCCGACCTCGATGTAGTCGAGGATCTTGCGGTACGCCGCCTCGTCGATGACCGGACCCATGTCGACGTCGAGGTCCGAGGCCGGTCCGACCTTCAGCTGCTTCGTCCGCTCCACGACGCGGCCGAGCACCTCGTCGTAGGCCGCGCCGATGCCGATGACGCGGCTCGCCGCGGAGCACTTCTGGCCCTGGAAGCCGAACGCCGACGACACGATGGCCGCGGCCGCCGCGTCGTAGTCGGCGCCCTCGTCGACGATGATCGCGTCCTTGCCGCCCATCTCCGCAACGACCCGCTTGAGCCAGATCTGGCCCGGGTGCACCTTCGCGGCCCGCTCGTAGATGCGCACGCCGACGTCGCGCGAGCCGGTGAAGGAGATGAAGCGCGTCTTGGGATGGTCGACGACGTAATCGCCGATCTCCTCGCCGCTGCCCGGCAGGAAGTTGATCACGCCCGGCGGCAGGCCCGCCTCTTCCATGATCTCGACAAACTTGTACGCGATCACGGGCGTGGCCGAAGCCGGCTTCAGGAGCACCGTGTTGCCGGTGACCACGGCCGAGCTCGTCATGCCCGTGAGGATGGCCAGCGGGAAGTTCCACGGGGGGATGATCGCGCCCACGCCGAGCGGGATGTAGACGAGGTCGTTGTCCTCGTCCGGCAGGCGCGTCAGGTCCGGATGCTGCGACAGGCGCACCATCTCGCGCGCGTAATACTCAAGGAAGTCGATGGCCTCGGCCACGTCGCCGTCCGCCTCGACGGCCGGCTTGCCGGCCTCGAACTGCTCCAGCGCCACGAGCTCGTAGCGGCGCCGGCGCATCTCCGCCGCCGCGCGCAGCAGCACGCGGGCGCGCGCCTCCGGGTGCACGCGGGACCAGCGCTCAAACGTCTCCCACGCCGTCTTCATGGCCTTGTCCACATGCGAGCGATCAGCCTGCGAGACCTGCGCGATCACTTCGTCCGTGCGGGACGGGTTGATCGACGGCCGCTTGCGGTTCGTTTCGATGCGCTGTCCACCGATGACGAGCGGGTACACGCGGCCGAATTCGGACCGAACCTTCTCCTGAGCCGCGAGCAACGCTTCCCGTTCCGCCGCGTCGCGGTACAGCCGGACCGGCTCGTTCTGGAACGGCGTCCTCACGCGAATCCCTCCCTAGATGTGTGCCACACCTCAGTATGCCAGAAACGAAGCCCAGGTTGGCCCCATAATGGAGCGCGAGAAGTGGTACAATGGCTTTCGGCGCACGGCGACGGAAAGATCGCCGGCGGCCCGTGCAAAGGAGACGTTTGAAAAGATGGGATCGCTTCCCCAGGCGGCCGTCGCGCCGGTGAGCCAAGTGCGTCAAGCGGTGAGGGACTACGTCGCGCTGACCAAGCCGGGCATCGTCCTTCTGATGCTGGTCGCGACGGTCACCACCATGTGGGCCGCCACGGACGGCCGTCTCTCCCCGTGGCTGCTCGTCGCAACGCTCGTCGGCACAGCGCTGGCCGCCGGCGCCGCAAATACACTGAACTGCTACATCGACCGGGACATCGACGCCATCATGCGCCGGACGCGCAACCGGCCGCTGCCGGCCGGCCGCCTGCGCCCCGAGCAGGCGCTTCGCTTCGGCGTGGCGCTGGCCGTACTGTCCTTCGCCGTCCTCGCCACGTGGGTGAACGTGCTGGCGGCCGTCATCGCGCTGTCCGGCGCGGCGTTCTACGTCTTCATCTACACCCTCTGGCTCAAGCGCTCCACGCCGCAGAACATCGTGATCGGCGGCGCCGCCGGCGCCGTGCCGCCGCTCATCGGGTGGGCGGCCGTCACGAACCACGTCTCGCTTCCGGCCATCCTGCTCTTCCTGGTCATCTTCCTGTGGACGCCGCCGCACTTCTGGGCGCTGGCGCTGTACAAGAACGAGGACTACCGGCGCGCGCGCGTGCCGATGATGCCCGTCGTGCGGGGAGAGCGGGCGACGAAGATCCAGATGCTCGTCTATACCGTGCTGCTGGTGCTGTGTACGCTCACGCTCTACCCGATGGGCGTCGCCGGGCCGGTCTACGCCGTCGCCGCCGCGGTGATGGGGCTCGTGTACATAGCCCTCGCGGCGCGGGCGCTCCGGGATTCGTCGGACGCCATGGCGAAGCGCCTGTTCGGATTCTCGAACCTGTACCTTGGGTTGCTGTTCGTGTTCCTCGCTTTCGGTTAGGACGCGGGTGATCGTCAGAATCGCAAAGAGGAGGCGTGACCGTTGATGTGGCAAGAGCTCGCTGCGGCCGTGTCGGCGCTCATCCTCGCGTCGGCGCCGTTCTGGAACGGCTTCGCGAACGATCGGGAGATCGTGCTGTTGAACTTCGTGGTCGCGATCCACGTGTTCCTGCTGTCCATCGCGTCCCGGGCGATCACGAAGTACAACATCCAGAACCATCAGAACCGCCAGCAGCGGCGCTGGCTCATGTACATCGCGGCCGCGTTCGGCGCGGCGGCGGCCTTCATTCCGCCGCTCCTCGGCAAGGGCGCCGATCTCACGGCTTCGCGGGACAACCTCGTCTTCGGCGTCGCCATCTTCCTGTTCTCCCTCTGGTCGGCCATGCTTCCGCCTTACGAGGTGGACGAGGAGCCGATCACGAGGACGGACGCCGCCTGACCAAGCGCCACAACCTCGGCCGGCTGCCGGCTGCGCGGCGGGCGCCGCGCGGTGCGGGCAGCCGGCCGAATCCCTGCCCGAGCACCTCCGTCGCGTCCATGACCGTCACGAACGCCCCCGGATCGGCCTCGGCCACAAGCTGGCGAAGCCGGTAGATCTGCGAAAGCGAGACGACGACCCACAGCACGGTGCGGGGCGCCGCCGTGAAGCCGCCCTGCGCTTCCACCACCGTGGCCCCCCGGCCCAGTTCCCGCGTGACGGCGGCGAGGATGCGGCGGGGCTCGCTGGTCACGATCATCGCCGCCTTGCCCCGCACGGGCCCTTCCACGATGAACGTCACCACCCGTCCCGCGATGTACGTGACGATCCAGGCGTACAGCGCCGTCGGCACGCCCACCCAGAACGCCAGCCCCGCGAGCACGGCCACGTCGAACGCGAGGTAGGTGACCGTGTAGCCCACCCCGCGCCAGTCGTTGAGGAAGCGCGCGAGGATGTCCGTGCCGCCGGAAGAGCCGCCGCCGTGCATCATGAGGCCGATCCCGGCGCCGGACACCACCCCCGCGTAGATCGCGGAGAGGAGCGGGTCGTGCAGCACCACGGCAGCGGAGGAGAAGAGGGGCAGCCAGGCGCTGATCAGCGCGATGCCGATCAGCGTCCGGATGATGAAACCGGCGCCGATGAACATCCAGCCCAGGACCAGAAGGGGGACGTTCAGGGCGGGGTACAGCCACGAGACCGGCCATCCGGTGAGATAGTGGATGAGCACGGCGAGCCCGGCGAAACCGCCGTCGCCAAGCCGGTTGGGCACGATGAGCCCGTTGATGGCAAACGCCAGGAGCGCCGCGCCGGCGACCATCTGCGCCAGGTCGCGCGCGGGGCGGCCCAAGCTGCGCATGCGATCCCGGATGCTCCTGGACATCGACGCCCCTCCCGTGGTGGCCTGCGCCCGGTCGCGTCCGGCGGCGGCGCATCCTCTCGCCATGGCGCCGGATGGAATGTACGCTACGAGATGGAGGTCGTTCCTTGGCCGCGCGTCCGTCCTGGCAGGGCGCCGCGCTCGCCGCGTTTTCGGCCGCGGCGCTCGCCCTCCTGCCCATCTTCGCGCGCTTCGCCTACTCCGGCGGCGCCAGCGTGCCCACCGTGCTGCTCCTCCGCTTCGCCGGAGCGGCGGTCCTGTTCTTCGCCATCGGCCGGCTGCGCGCCTCCGCCGCACGGCGCAGCGGGCGGGACCAGGGGCGTTCCGGTCCCGACGGCCGCCGCGCGCCGGCGCCCGCCGGGCGGGCGGCCCTCCCGCTGCTGGCCCTCGCGGGGGTCCTCTACGCCGGACAGTCCATCCTGTACTTCTCCGCCGTGCGCGCGATCCCGGCGTCGCTCGCTTCGCTGCTCCTGTATCTGTACCCTGCGCTGGTGGCCCTGCTCGACGTACGCTTCGGCGGGCGGGCGCTCGACCGCCGGCTGCTCCTGGCCCTCGCGCTGGCGCTGGGCGGGCTCGCCCTGGTGCTGGGCGCGCCGCGCGGCGCGCGGCTTGCCGGAATGGCGCTCGCGCTGGGCGCGGCGTTCGTCTTCAGCGTCTACATTCTCGTCAGCGACCGGGCGATGCGCGAGGTTGACCCGCTCGACGCCGCGACCGTCATCTCGTTCGCGGCCGCGGGCGCGTCTCTGGTGGCTGGGCTCGCCTCTTCGGCGCTGTCGTTGGACCTCGCGCCCCAGGCATGGTGGGCCGTCGCGGCGCTGGCGGGCGTCTGCACGGGGTTGGCGTGGCCGGCCTTCCTGACGAGCGTGAACTGGATCGGTCCCACGCGGGCGTCGGTGATCAGCACCGTGGAACCACCCGTCACCACTCTTGCCGCCGCGTGGATCTTCGGGGAGGGCATCGGCGCCGTGCAGGCCGCCGGGGGCGTCCTCATCCTCGCCGGCGCCGTGATCGCCACGCTTGCGGGGGGCAACCCCGCGGCTCAGCCCGTCCCCGGCGACGAGCCGGACGCAGCCTCCGCGGCCGTCCGGCGCGCCTCCCGGAGCCACACGTAGGCCGCGAAGGCCCCCGCGAGGATCGCGCCCACGACGAACGCCGCCTGCGGGTTCCAGCCGGCCGCCACCGCTCCGGCGAACTCGTTGCCGAACGGCGACGATCCGCCGAAGACGAGGAAGTACACGCTCATCACCCGCGCGCGCAGCCCGTCCGGCACCAGCGACTGCACGAGCGAATTGCTGCTCGCCGTGAAGCGGATCATCGTGTAGCCGGCGCAGGCCAGCAGGACCAGGTCCACGTAAAAGTTCGGCGCGAGCCCCACCAGCAGTTGCGTCGCCGAAAAGGCGACGGCGTAGGACGCCACGTTCGCGAACCCGATCGGCCGGTGCGAGTTCGCGGCGAGCGCCAGCGCCCCCACCAGCGCGCCCAATCCCAGCGCCGTGTAGAGGAGCCCGAGGCCCTCGGGCCCGATGCGCAGCACGTTCTTCGCGAGAAGCGGCAAGAGGATGTTCCAGTTGATCGCGAAGAGACTGACGACGCCCAGGAGGATGATCGGCCAGGACACGGACGGCGTGGCGCGCAGGTAGGCCAGGCCCTCCCCCACGTCCGCCAGCAGCCGCCGGCGCGCCGGCTTGGGCGCCTCGTTCATGGCGCTCATCAGGGCCAGGCCGGCGATCACGGCCACGTACGACGCCGCGTTCAGGAGGAAGGCGACGCCCACGCCGAACGCGGCGATGACGAATCCGCCCAGCGAGGGCCCGACGACGCGCGCCGCGTTGAAGAGCGAGGAGTTCAACGCGATGGCGTTCGCGAGGTCCTGCTTGCCGACGAGCTCCACGATGAACGACTGGCGCGTCGGGTTGTCGAGCGCGTTGATCACGCCCGTGAGCGCGGCGACCACCATCACGTGCCAGATGCGGACGTGGCCCGTCACCGTGAGGGTTCCGAGCGCCGCGGCGAGGAGGAGGAGCGCCGACTGCGTCCACATGAGGACGCGCCGCTTGGGGTAGCGGTCGGCGATGGCGCCGGCAAAGGCCGAAAGCAGCAGGACGGGCAGCCACTGGAGCGCGCCGACGGTGCCCAGGACGACCGACGAGTTCGACAGCTCAAGAACCAGCCAGCCCTGGGCCACCTGGTTCATCCAGTTGCCGGTGACGGAAATGAGCTGTCCGGTCCAGAAGAGGCGGAAGTTTCGGTGGCGCAGCGAGGCGAACATCTCGCCGGCCACGCGGCGGACGGGTCCCATCGCGCGCCCCGCTACCGCGTCTCAGTCTCGCGACGCGACGCGCCCGCCGCCGTCGACGATTCCCGCGCCCAGCGCGGTCCCGTGACCCTCCGCCTCGGCAACCAGGACTTCCCTACCCACGTGAAGACGACACAGAGGAGAACGATGAGGGCAATGGCCCAGATGATGTCGCTCATGAGCCCATTATAACGCCGCACAGCTCTTGAGGAGTCACGGGGAGGGCGCGCAGGCCGAGCCGGCGGGCCAGGCGCAGGGCGGCCGGCGCTTCGACCCCGGCCGCCGCCAGGACGTCGTCCTGGCGGAACACGTCGGCCGGGGCACCGTCCGCCACGATGCGCCCGGCGGCCAGCACAAGGACCCGGTCGGCCACGGAAGCCGCGAAGTCCATGTGATGCGTGACCAGGAGCACCAGCTTGCCGGAAGCGGCCAGCTGCCGCACGAGCGCCGCCAGCCGCCGCAGGCTGGGCTCGTCCTGCGCCATGGTGGGCTCGTCGAGGACGAGGATCGGCGTCTCCATCGCCACAGCCGCGGCCACCGTGACGAGCTTCCGCAGGCCGAAGCCGAGGTCGTACGGGTGGCGGTCGGCGAGGCCGGCGAGGCCGAGCGCGTCCAGCGCTCGCAGCGCCGCCTCTCGCGCCACTTCCGGGTCGCGGCCGATGTTGCGCGCGCCGTACGTCGCCTCCTGAAGGACCGTGCCGAGGAACAGCTGGTCGTCCGGGTTCTGGAAGGCGAGGGCCAGGCGCCGCGCCACCTGCGCCACGGTCGCCCGCGCGGTGTCGAGCCCGTCGACGACGACGCGGCCGCGATCCGGTTTCACGAGACCCAACAGCAGCCGCAGGAGCGTCGACTTGCCGCCCCCGTTCTGTCCGATGACCACCGTGACGCCGGGGCCGTCAATGGCCGCGCGGATGCCGTGGATCACCGGACTGCCGGGCTCGTACGCGAAGTGGACGTCGTCGATGAGGAGCGAAGGCGACGCGGCGCTGTCGCCGCCCGCCGCGGAGCGGGGCCCTGCGTGCGCATGCACCGCGGGCGCGTGCGCCGCATGCGCGGGCCTGGCCACCGCGTGCGCGGGCGCGTCCGTCGCGGGGCCGTCGCCGGCGCGGGCCGGGGCCACCCCGCCCCGGCGGAACGCCTCTTGAAGATGCGCTACGGCTTCGTCCTCCGTCAGCGGGAGCTCAGCCGCGTCCTTTCCAGCTGCGCGCGCCGCCTCCCGCGCGACCTGCGCGTACACCGGCCGCGGCAGGTCCTCGTCCGGCACGCTCGTCCCGGCGTACAGCGCGCGCGCCCGGCCAGCGGCCACCGGGCGGCCGGCCCGCAGCACGAGCAGCCGGTCGGCCCGCGCCGCCAGCCACTCGCTGCGGTGCTCAACGACGATCACCGCCACGCCCAGCCGCCGCGCCACCTCGACGGCTTCCTCCACTTCCCTCGCGCCCCGCGGGTCCAACTGCGACGTCGGCTCGTCCAGGATGAGCACGCGCGGCCGCATCACCCACGCGCTGGCGATGGCGAGGCGCTGCACCTGGCCGCCGGAGCAGGCGAACGGGTTCTGCTCCGCCACCGCCGTCAGGCCGAAGCGCGCGATGGCCTCGTCCACGCGCTCGCGGATCTCTTCGGGCGGGACGCCGAGGTTTTCCAGGCCGAACGCGATCTCGTCGTAGACCGTGTCGCGCGCCCCGGAGATCTGGTTGTACGGGTTCTGCAGGCAGAGCGCCACATCGCCGGCCAGACGCGACGCGCCTTCCGCGATCGGGTCGTGGCCGGCCAAGCGGGCGCGGCCCGTCACCTCCGCGCGGAAGAAGTGCGGCACGAGCCCCATGAGCGCGTAGGCGAGCGTGGACTTGCCGGCCCCGTGCGGCCCCGTGACGCCGCACAGCTCGCCCGGCTCGACCTCGAAGGAGACGCCGGCCAGCGCGGGCTCATCCGCAAGCGCGTAGCGAACGCTCAAACCTTCAACCCGGACGACGGCTTCCGACACGCGTCAACCTCCCGTGGCGCGCCAGACGACGGCGGCGACGAGCACGGCGAGCGCGAGGGCGCGTAAAAACGCGGCGCCGGCCATGTCCCGCACCGGGCGGAAGATCGTCCTGGGCCCCGGCCGGCTGAAGCCGCGCACTTCCAGCGCCACGGCGCGGTCCTGCGCGGCCGCCAGGGCCGACATGACAAGCGGCGCCAGCATCGGCAGCAGCGCGCGCAGCCGCCGGCGCAGGCCGCCCTCCGTCTCCACGCCGCGGCTGCGCTGGGCGTCGAGGATCGTCGCCACGCTGGCGGAAAGCATGGGCAGAATCTGGATGATCGAGACCAGGGCGTACCCCGCGCGCGGCGAGAGACCGCGCATCAGGAACGCCGTGACGAGATCCTGCGGCCGCACGGTGAACACCAGCGTACCGATCGCGGCGATCGTGTTCCACAGGCGCAGGGCCAGAACCCAGGCGACGAGCAGCCCCTCGCGGTAGAACGTCAGGCCGAGGACGCGGAACAGCGGCTCTGTGTTCGAGGGGTGCGATAGCCCCTGCGCCACGAAGAACGTCGCCACGATGACGGCGCTCGCCGCAATGAGGCTGGCGGCGCGCCGGAGCGCGCCCGCCAGCCCCAGGAGAACGAGGTTGATGCCGAGGATCGACGCCGTCGCGCGCCAGTCCGGCGCGATGAACCCCGCCAGCGCCGTGCTGAAGGCCCAGACGGCCTTCGTGAACGGGTCCGCCCGGTGCACGAAGGAGCGGCCCGGCACGTAGAGCGACGGCGCCCGCACGTTACCGGCCGCCCTGGACCCGCCGGGCGCCGGCGCCGGCCTGCGCGACCAGCCGCTGCGGCAGGCCGCGGAACACGAGGTAGGCGACGAACACGGTGATCACCTTGTCCGGCAGGTCGACGACGAATTCGTCGAGGAACGAGGCGAGCCACACCGGCACGCCGTCGACGCGCAGCGCCGTGAAGAGCGCGTCGCCCCAGGTGTTGCCCGTCGTGCCCTGCCACAGGACGACGTTGATCGGCGTGGAGACGATCGCCGAAACGATCGCGACCACGACGCCCAGCGCGATCGCCCGGCCGGTGGATTGCACCCAGCCCTTGTACGCGAAGTAGCCGGCGGCCATGCCGATGAACAGGCTCGTGATGGCATACCAGAATGAGACCGGATCCGCGGTGAGCCCGTAGAAGATGTTGTTGATGGCCCCCGACAACGCCCCGACGACCGGCCCGCCGAGCATCGCGGCCAGCACGGTGCCGATGGAGTCCAGCCAGAGCGGCAGCTTCAACGCGGCGGCGATGGCCTTGCCGACGTAATTCACGGCCACGGCGACGGGGATCAGGGCGATCATGAACGTCGTCAACCGCGGCGACCACATGGACCGCATGTCCATGCGCGCGACCTCCTTTGTGAGGGTCTGCCGCCATCATAGCGTAGAACGGAGGCGCACAAATGATCGAATACCGAGAAGGCCGCGAGATTCCGCCGGAGGCTGTCGCCGAGCTTTTCGACACGGTGCCGTGGGCCCGCGGGCGCGCGCCGGAACGGATCGCGAGGGCGCTCGCGGCGTCGGACCGCGTCGTCACGGCGTGGGACGGCGAGCGTCTGGTGGGCATCGCCCGCAGCCTGTCGGACGGCGAGTGGTACGCGACGGTGTGGGACGTCATCGTCCACCCCGACTACCGCTCGCGGGGGATCGGCCGGGAGATCGTGCGCCGGATCACGGACTTCTACAGAGGACGGGGCTTCAGCTACGTGGCGCTCTTCAGCGTGGAGGGCCGTGAGGGATGGTACGAACAGTTCGGGTACACGCTGCACCCGCGCGGCATGCGGCTGGACGAGGGCGCGGAGGCGGCGACGTGACAAGCGTGGCCCGCCGACCGCCCGGCCGGGTCCGCCGCGGCGATTCCTCCGCAATTCGCGCGTTTGGGAAGCGTCCTGCTATCTTATGGCTGTTGCACACGCCACTTCGCGGAGGTTCGCCGCAGCATGGGACGCGCATTCTGGTTGATCGCGCTCGGGCGATTCCTGAGTTCGACGGGCGACGGGTTCTTCGCCCCCTTCACGGCCCTCTACCTCACGCACCGCTTCGGCCTCTCGCCGGCGCAGGTCGGGCTCCTGATGAGCGCGGCGAGCTTCGGCTCGCTGCTGGCGCGCATCCCCGGCGGCGCACTCGCGGACCGCTTCGGCTTCCGGCCCATCGCGATCGGCGCGATGTGCGGCGCCGGCATCGCCGTGATCGGCGCGGGACTCGCGCACAGCACGGCCGGCTTCGCGCTCGCGTACGCCGCGCTCAACATCCTGGTGTGGGGAAGCTTCCCGGCGTTCGCGCACGGCATCACCACGCTGGTCGCCAAGGAGAGGCACGACGAGGCGTTCAGCATCCTCGGCCTTGTGCAGAACGGCGGTTTTGCGCTGGGCTCCGTCCTCGGCGGGCTCGTCGCTCTCGGCGGGTTCTCGCGGATCTTCTGGATCGACGGGATCTCGTTTTTCGCGTTCGCGGCCGCCGTCGCCGTCGCGCTGCCGAGCGGCAGGGGTGCCGCACGGCGGGCGGACGCCGACGCACCGGAAGGCGCCCCTACGGGCTCCGGAGAGCGCCGCGCCTCGCGGGCACGGGGCCTGCGCGACATCGTGTACCTCCCGCCGCGCACCGCGCGCGGCTTCTGGCGCGTGGCCTGGACGGGACTGCTGTTGAGCGTCGTCTACAGCCAGCTCGGCGCCAACCTGCCGATCGACATCGAGCGGCGCGCCGGCGACGCCACCTGGTACGGGGCGCTGTGGACGCTCAACGCGGGGATGATCGCGCTGCTCCAGTATCCCGTGACGCAGATGACGGCGCGCTTCCATCGGCGGGCGCGCATGGCCGCCGGCGCGGCGCTGTACGGCTTGGGCGCAGCCGTCTTCCTGGCGGCGGGACCCGTCTGGGTGTACTTCTTCGCGTTTTTCGTCATCACCGTCGGCGAGATGCTCTACTCGCCGCTGGTCACGCCCGAGGTCGCGGCGCAGGCCCCGGCGGGCTACGGAGCGCGCTACCAGGGCGCGGTCAGCCTGTGGAACGGCGCCGGCTGGGCGCTCGGGCCCACGCTGGGCGGCCTGTGCCTGGAATACGGCGGCTCGACCGGCTTGTGGCTGACGATGGCCGCGCTGGCGTGCATTGCGGCCTGGATGTTGCGGCCGGAGCCGGCCGGCGCGGTCCAGCGCGCGGAAGGGAGCGCGGCGCCGCCCGGCGAGCCGCCCCCCGCCCCCGCAGCGGCAACGCCAGAGTT
>JADGHN010000044.1 GCA_019683875.1 Clostridia bacterium | reverse complement strand
GGGCGTAGGCGAGGGCGAGGACGGGGGCGTGGCCGTCCGGGCCACGATCCGGTGCAGGGCGGTTTTTCCGACTTACCGGTGCGCACCACTCGAAGCGTCACCGGTGAAGTCGGGAAAACCGCCTTCATTTCCTCGTGTGGTCTGCCATTTCGCCGGAGGAAACATCATGTCCGGCACGAATAACGTCCTGACTTCGCGCGGGTGTCGCACGATGCCGGCGCAAGCACTCATTCGACGGGAGGTTGGATCATGGCGCGACGCACCTCCGTATGGCTGGGCGTCCTCTTGACGGCCGCGATGCTGGTGCTCGCCGCCTGCGGCGGTGGGGCCCCGTCCTCGAGCAGCAGCGAACCCGGCAGCGAAGCCGTCAGCGAAGGCGGCCCGCAACAGGGCCAGGTCACGCTTGTGTGGGGCCGCGGCGGGGACTCCGTCGGCCTGGACCCGGCGAACGTCACGGACGGCGAGTCGCTGAAGGTGACGACGCAGATCTTTGACACGCTCCTGCAGTTCCAGGGCGACACCACGAACGTCGGCCCCGGGCTTGCGACCGGCTGCGAGCCCAACCAGGACGCGACGGAGTGGACGTGCACCCTGCGCGAAGGCGTGAAGTTCCAGGACGGCACGCCCTTCAACGCGGAAGCGGTCAAGTTCAACTTCGACCGGTGGATGAACACGAAGAACCCTTACCGGTACGAGGGCGAGGAATTCGGCTACTACGCCTACATGTTCGGCGGGTTTGACGACAAGTCCGTGATCAAGTCGGTCGACGTGATCGACGACACGCACGTCAAGTTCACCCTGCGCAACCCGCTCGCCCCGTTCCTGCAGAACCTGGCCATGGCGCCGTTCGCCATCGCGAGCCCGACGGCCATTCAGAAGTGGGGGGCCGACTTCTTCAAAAACCCGGTCGGCACGGGCCCGTTCAAGTTCGTGCGCTGGGACAAGGACAGCCAGATCGTGCTGGAGCGGAACGACGACTACTGGGGCGAGCCGGCGAAGGTCGACCAGCTCGTGTTCCGCGTGATCCCGGACAACTCCGAGCGCCTGCTTGAGTTGCAGTCCGGCACGATCCAGTTCGCCGACGGCATCAGCCCGTCGGACGTGCCGACGATCAAGAGCGACCCGAACCTGCAGCTCTTCCTGCGGCCGGCCAACGACGTCGGCTACCTGGCCTTCAACGTCGAGAAGGCGCCGTTCAACGACAAGAAGGTGCGCCAGGCCTTCAACATGGCCATCGACAAGAAGGCCATCGTCGACGCGTTCTACGGCGATCTCGGCGAGCCGGCGAACACGCCGCTGCCGCCGAAGATGTGGGGTCACAGCAACCTGCAGGACTACCCGTACGATCCGGAGCAGGCGAAGCAGCTCCTGCAGGAGGCCCACTTCGACTTCAGCAAGACGTATGAGCTGTGGGCGATGAGCAACCCGCGGCCGTACTTCCCGGAGCCGACGAAGATCGCGGAAGCGATCGCGCAGGACCTCAGCAAGATCGGCGTGAAGGTCAAGATCGTCACGTATGACTGGGACACGTACCTCGCCAAGACGGAGAACGGCGAGCACGCGCTGGCCTTGATGGGCTGGATCGGCGACAACGGCGACCCGGACAACTTCCTCTACGTCCTCCTGGACAAGGACAACGCCACGAAGGGCTCGGCCGGGAACATCGCCTTCTACCGGAGCGATCCGCTGCATGAGCTCCTGATCAAGGCGCAGCAGACGCCGGACCAGGCGACGCGCACGCAGCTCTACGAGCAGGCGCAGCAGATCATCCACGAGGATGCGCCGTGGGTGCCGCTGGTCTACGCGGAGGACCCGGTGGCCGCCAGCGCCAAGGTGCAGGGGTACGTGGCCAGCCCGCTCGGCCTGGAGCAGCTGAACAAGGTGTCGCTGGCGAAGTAGGCGCCCAGTCCACGCCACTTCGACACGATCCGGTCGACGACGCGCGGCGCGCCCGCCCCCCCCGGGGCGGACGCGCCTCCGGCTTTCTGCCCGCGTTCCCGCGTCCGGCAGTTATTGCCTGATGTTCTGCCCGCGCCGCCGCGGCCGGGGCAAAGGACTTCGAAGTTCCGGCGTCGAACCGCCAAGGACCATGACCCAGTACGTGCTTCGCCGGCTGCTTCTCCTGGTCCCCACGCTGTTCGGCATCCTGTTTGTCGTGTTCCTGTCCCTGCACCTCATCCCGGGCGACCCGGCGACGGCTCTCCTGGGTCAGCACGCGACGCCCGAGTCCATCGCCGCGATTCGGCAGCGGCTGGGGCTCGACAAGCCGCTGCCCGTCCAGTTCCTGTACTACCTGGAGTCCGTCGCGCGCCTGGACCTCGGCGACTCCATCGTCACGCGCACGCCGGTCCTGGTGGAGCTGGGCCAGCGGCTCCCCGTCACGATCACGCTGACGGTGCTGAGCATGATCATCGCCGTCGTCGGCGGCATGGCGCTGGGCATCGCCGCGGCCGTGCGGCGCGCCAGCATCGTCGACTACCTGGGGATGTCCGTGGCGCTGCTCGGCGTCTCGATGCCGATCTTCTGGCTGGCGCTGCTCATGATCTACTACCTCGCCGTGCAGCTGCACTGGTTCGAGCCGACGGGCATCGCCTCCGTGCAGTATCTGACCGCCGTGCCGAAGGTCACGAACTTCTTCCTCATCGACAGCCTCCTCGCCGGCAACACGGCCGCGTTCTGGAACGGGCTCTGGCACATGGTCATGCCGTCGGTGGCGCTCGCGACGATCCCCATGGCGCTCATCGCGAGGATCACGCGCTCCAGCATGCTGGAAGTGATGGGCAACGACTACGTCCGCACCGCGTACGCGAAGGGGCTTCCGGGGCGCATCGTCGTGTGGCGCCATGCGTTGAAGAACGCGCTTCTCCCGGTGATCACCGTCATCGGGTTGCAGTTCGGCTCGCTCTTGAGCGGCGCCGTCATCACCGAGAGCGTCTTCGCCCTGCCCGGCCTTGGGCGGTACATCGTCGCCGCCATCTATAATCGCGACTACCCCGCCGTCCAGGGGGCGGTGCTCGTCTTCGCCTTTCTCTTCGTGATCCTGAACCTGCTGGTCGATCTCTTGTACACCGTGGTCGACCCGCGCATCCGGTACGATTGATCGATCGACGGGAGGTCGCCGTGGACACGCCGACGATGACGCAACCCGACCCGCTTCCCCGCTCCGGTCCCGGCCGGGACCGGCCTCCCGCCGGTCACGCCGCCCAGGCCGACGTGCTCGGCGGCTGGCGCGCGCGTCTCGCCGCGTGGGGCCCGCCGGTGCGCCGCCTCCTGCGCCACCGCGGGGCGCTGGCCGGCCTCGTGATCGTGGCGCTGTTCGTGGGCGTGGCCGTGTTCGCGCCGTGGCTCACGCACTACGACCCGCGCAACGGCGTGCTCACCGAACGCCTCCAGCCGCCCTCGCCGCAGCACATCCTCGGCACGGACTACAACGGGCGCGACATGTTCGCGCGGCTCGTCTACGGCGCGCGGCTGTCGCTGGAAGTCGGGCTCGTCACCGTCGGGCTGGCGCTCGTCGTCGGGACGGTCTGGGGCGCGGTGTCCGGCTACGTGGGCGGGTGGTTCGACCTCGTCTCCATGCGCGTCGTCGACGTCATGCTCGCCTTCCCGAGCCTGCTTCTGGCGATCCTCATGATCGCCATCCTCGGGCCGAGCCTCATGAACGCGATGCTGGCCGTGGGCATCGTCGCCATCCCCAACTACGTGCGTCTCGTGCGCTCGGTGGTGCTCGGCGTGAAGGAAAGCGAGTTTGTGGAGGCGGCGCGCGCGGAGGGGGCGAGCCACCTCTCCGTGCTTTTGCGGCACATCCTGCCGAACGCGATGGCGCCCGTCCTTGTGCAGGCCACGCTCGGCATCGCCACCGCCATCCTGGAGACCGCCGGCCTGTCCTTCCTCGGCCTCGGCGCGGACGCCCGCACGCCGGAGTGGGGCTCCATGCTGGCGCACAGCAAGGAATACTTCCGCTCCGCCTCCTGGACGATGACCTATCCTGGCCTCGCCATCATGATCGTCGTCCTCGGCTTCAACCTGCTCGGCGACGGCCTCCGCGATGCGCTCGACCCGAAGCTCAAGCGCTGACGGCGCTCGCGTGAACGCCAGCCGCATGGAGCCCAGGGCGCGGGAGGAGATCAAGGGCCGGCAAAGCCGGAACGCGGCGGAAGCCGTTACTCCTTGCCCGCGCGCCCCTTCTTCCGGGTGTCCGCGCCGGCGTCGGAACCGTCGAAAAAGGCGACGAGATGTTCCACGCGCTCGTCCGAAAACCCCGCCACCGCGTCCAGAAGGCGGCCGAGCACCGGGCGGACCCGGAGAAGGTCCGTCCAGCGGTCGAGGTCGAGAGCGGAGCCCGGCGCGGGCTCCGCGTCGGAATCTTCGTCGGGGATGAGCTCCCGCAGGGAAACCTCGTAGACGCGCGCGAGCTCGCGCAACGTCTCGATGGAGGGCCGGCGAACGCCGCGTTCGTACTTGCCTACCGTGGAGTAGTGGAGTCCGGTGAGTCGTTCGACGTCGTACAGGCTGAGGTTGCGGTGTTCTCTCAACAACCGCAGCCGTTGGCCCAGACGAGACAACGAATCACCTCGCGCCCTAAGAATTTGGGCGAGGACAAGCCCGTTCCTAGAGCCGAGGCGGCCAAAATCCTAACGCCATGGGCCGTTCCGTCCAGATGGGCCCGGGCCGTCTACATGCGCTCCGGCGCCGTGACGCCCAAGAGGTCCAGGCAGCGGGCGAGCGTGTTGCGCGTGGCGTCGCTCAAGAGGAGTCGCGCCGCTTGGACGGTCGGATCTTCTCCCAGCACTCGGCAGTCCGTGTAGAAGACGTGGTACGCGGCCGCCAGCTCGCGGGCGTAGGCGGCGAGACGGTGAGGCGCGCGCAGCTCGGCGGCCTGCGCCACCTCCTCCGGGAAGCGCGCGATCTCCCACAGCAACGCGCGTTCAGCCGGCTCCGCATACGAGAACCGGGCGGCCACGCCGGCCTCGTCCGCGACGGGCCAGGCGCCGGCCTCCGCCGCGCGCTCCAGGAGACTGGCGATGCGCGCGTGGGCGTACTGCACGTAGTACACCGGGTTCTCGCTGCTGCGCAGGTTGGCGAGGTCGAGGTCGAACTCCATGGTGGAGTCCAGCGCGCGCGCGGCGAAGAAGTAACGGGCCGCGTCGACGTCGACCTCGGCGAGGAATTCCTCCATGGTGACGAACTCGCCGCGGCGCTTGGACATGCGCACGCGCTCGCCGCCCCGCACGAGGTGCACCATCTGGTTGATGAGCACTTCAAGACGGGAAGTGTCGTAGCCGAGCGCGGCCAGGGCGGCGCGCAGCCGCGGCACGTACCCGTGGTGGTCCTGCCCCAGGATGTCGAGGGCGATGTCGCAGCGCTCCAGCTTGTCGGCGTGGTACGCGATGTCCGGCACGATGTACGTGAAGGATCCGTCGGCGCGACGCAGCACGCGGTCCTTGTCGTCGCCGAAGGCCGTCGTCCGCAGCCAGACGGCCCCGTCCTGCTCGTACGTGTGGCCGCTGGCCACGAGGCGCTCGTACACCGCGTCGGCGACGCCGCGCTCCCGCAACTCGCTCTCCCGCATCCAGCGGTCGAAGCGGACGCGATAGCGCGCCAGCACCTCCCTCGCCTCGTCGATGATGCGGTCGACGGCCCAGCGGGCCAACCGCTCGACACGTTCCTCCTCCGGCATGGCGGCGACGGCCTCCCGGCCGCCCAGCGCCTCCACCCCGGCCTTGACGTAGTCGATGACGTACTCGCCGGGGTAGGCGCCTTCCGGAAGCTCGACGTCCTCGCGGCCTTCGATGGCCTGCTGGTAACGCACCCGCACGGTGTCGGCGAAGCGCTGGAACTGGTTGCCGGCGTCGTTGACATAATACTCGCGCTCGACCCGGTAACCGGACGCCGCGAGCACCCGGCACAGGGCGTCGCCGTAGGCGGCCGAGCGGGCGTTCACGAGGTTGAGCGGCCCGGTCGGGTTCGCGCTCACGAACTCCACGAGGATGCGCCGCCCCTGCCCCGCGGCGTTGTCGCCCCAGTCCGGGCGGCGGGCCAGCCGCGCGACGGGGTCCAGCCACGACGGCGACAGGCGGAAGTTGATGAAGCCCGGACCGGCGATGGACACGTCGGCGACCGGCGGCTCCAGCGGGAGCCGGCGGACGATGGCCTGGGCGATCTCCCGAGGATTGAGCCGCGCGGGACGGGCCAGGGCGAGCGCCGCGTTCGTGGCGAAGTCGCCGTGGCTGCGGTCGTTGGGCACCTCCACGCGGAATTCCGGCCGCTCCTCCAACGGAGGCAGGTCGCCTTCCGCCACGGCGCGCTCGACGGCGCTTTCCACGCGGGCGGCCAGCCGCGCTTGCATCTCCGCGATCGGCCGGGGCGGCGCGGGCGCCCGCGGCTCTTCCGACGTCGGGGGCACGATCCGTCCTCCTTCGCCTCGACGGCTCTTGTCCTTGGCTCTTGTCCTCAACGATAGAAGCAGGTGAGAAGCAGCTCGCGCACGATCTTCGCGCCGAGCACGGCCGTCGTGTCGGTGGGATCGAGCGTGGGCGCCACCTCGACGACGTCCGCGCCCACCACGTCCAGCGACTCCAGGGCGCGGAGCGCGTCAAACAGCTCCTGCGGCGCGATCCCGCCCGGCTCCGGCGTGCCCGTCCCCGGCGCGTAGGCCGGATCGAGCACGTCGACGTCGATGGTCACGTACACGGGGCGGCCGCGCAGCCCGGCGACCGCCTCCTCCACCGCCGCCGCCACCCGCAGCGGGTGGAAGCGCGTGTGCTCCCGAGCAAACGCCGCCTCCTCCCGCGTGGCGGAGCGGATCCCCAGCTGCACGAGGCGCGACGGCGGCACGAACTCCGCGATCCGGCGCATCACGCACGCGTGGGACAGCCGGACGCCGAGGTAGTCTTCCCGCAGGTCCGCGTGAGCATCGAACTGGACGACGGCCAGTTCCGGGTACCGCGCGAACGCCGCGCGCACGAGGGGTAGGCTCACGAGGTGCTCGCCGCCGATGGCGATGGGCCGCCGGCCGGCGTCCCACACGGCACCGGCGACCGCCTCGATCGCCTCCAGGCTGGAGGGGACGTCGCCGAGCGGGAGCGTCACGTCGCCGAGGTCGGCGAACGGGACCTCGTCGAGCGATCGCCCCAGCGCGAGGCTGTATTCCTCAAGCCCGTAGGACGCCTCGCGGATGCGGGCCGGCCCGAAGCGGGCGCCGGGCCGGTAGCTGGTCGTCGCGTCCATCGGGATGCCGAACAGGCCCACGCGCGCCCTGTCCCACGCGCCGGCCGCCATGAAGACGCCGGCGCTCTCCAGACGTTCGTGGACGGTCATCCGCCGAGCACCCGCCGCACGAACGGCGGCAACGCCAGCGCCGCGCGGTGCATCTCGGGCGAGTAGTACTTCGTGTCCAGCGCCGCCGCGCGCGCTTCGTCAAACGTGTCCAGATCCGGGCCGAGCGAGCCCACCGAGAACGTCCAGAAACCGCCTGGGTACGTCGGCACGGCGCCCCAGTACAGCCGCGTCACGGGGAAGATTTCCCGCAGGGTATGGTGGATGCGCTCCAACAGCTCCTGGTTGAACCACGGCGATTCCGTCTGCGCCGCGAAGAGGCCCCCTTCGCGCAAGGCGCGGCGCACGGAGCGGTAGAACGATTCGCCGAACAGCCCCACGGCCGGCCCGATGGGATCCGTCGAGTCGACGAGGATGACGTCGAACGCGTCCGGGTGGTCGGCCACGTACGCGATGCCGTCGCCGACCTGGATGTCGACGCGCGGGTCGTCGAGCGCCGAGGCGATCGTCGGCAGGTACCGCTTCGACACCTCGATGACGCGCTCGTCGATCTCCGCCAGCACGACCCGCTCCACGGACGGGTGCTTGAGCACCTCGCGCACGATGCCGCCGTCCCCGCCGCCGACGACCAGCACCTGGCGCGGCCGCGGGTGCGCGCACAGCACCGGGTGGCTGAGCATCTCGTGGTAGACGAACTCGTCCTTCTCCGTCGTCATGATGATGTCGTCCAGCGTGAGCAGGCGGCCGAACTCCTCGGTCTCGTAGACCGCGATCTCCTGGTAGGCGCTGCGCTCCTTATGCAGGATGGACCGCACGCGCAGGCTGATACGGAGATTCTTCGTCTGGTCCTCGGTGAACCAGGTGTTCAACGGCTCACGCTCCTTCTTACGCGGGTCGCGGGGCGAGGCAGTGGACTTGAGTTCAGTACCACAGAACGGCGGCGGCCACGACGGCGCCGAACCGCTCCACGCGGTGATCGACCGAGCGGACGATCACCTGCTTGAGCTCCTTGCCGCGGATGGCGAAACCTTCCTCGACCATCGCCTTCACGCGGGCCGCGGCCTCGTCGCGGTCGCAGTAGCCGGTGAACTCCATGATGACGCCGTAATCGTCATGCGAGAAACCGAGGCCGACGGCCGCCGCGATCAGCTCGCCCGGCTTGTCGCTCATCAGCGCGCCGTATGCCGTGGGCGTGAGCGAGCCGGGGGGCACGTCGAATTCCTCGCGGTACTCGCACGCAGGTGGCAGGATGCTGCTGACCTTGATGAGGTTGAGGTTGCCGATGCCGGCCGTGAGCAGCGCCTTGTCGAACGCGGTGAGCTTGGTCCCGCCTTCGCCGGCCCCGGCGGCCAGCTTGACGATCTTCGGTGTCGGAAGCATGCTTGTCCTCCTCGTACTGAGGCGCCGACCGGCCGGTGTTCCAGCGGTGCCCAGCGAATCACGCCCAGTATTATAACTGTTCACATCCCATTGAGGTTCGCACGTGTCGACACCGTGGACGTTTTTGCGCGTGCCGGCGTGCCTGTCCCGCGTTCAGCTCTGGCTCAGGGCCTCCCACCACGGGTGATGGGGCAGGTCGCGCTCGCGGGCCCGGCGCAGTTCCGGCTCCGGATCGTAGAAGACACGCCGCTGCTGGAACGTCCAGTGGTCGCCGTGCCACGTGGCCACCGTGAACGCCGCCGCGGGCGCCCTGTCCATCGTGATGGACACCGGTGCGACGTTCACCAGCGTGAGGTCGCCGTGGGGCGCGACGAACGCCTCGTGGCGATGGCCGAAGGCCGCGGCCCGCACGCCGGATCGACCGAAGACCGCGCGGGCCTCGGCCGCGGGCAGGCCGGGAGCGCACAGCTGCGGCGAGGCGTGGCAACTTTCGGGCGTCGCGTGGACGACGAGCAGGTCCGCCCCGGCCGCCGGCGAGATGGGCAGCTGCAGTGGCATCTCGTTGAGCCAGGCCAGGTGGTCCCGGCCCAGTCGCTCCAGGCACCAGGCCACGTGCAGGCGGACGTGGTCGCCCGGGGATTCGGCTGGAGGCGCCTCCGCGGGTCCCGCGATGCGGTCGTCGCGCGGAAGCCCTGCCGTGATCGTGATCCAGTCGTCGGTGTTGCCGCGCACGACGTTGATCTTCTCGTCTCGCAGGCGCTCGATCACCTCCACCGGCGACGGGCCGAAGAGCGCCACATCGCCCGCGCAGACGCGCCGGTCGAACGGCCCCAGGCGGTCAAGCTCGTTCAGAACGGCCTCCAGCGCGGTCAGGTTGCCGTGAACGTCGGAAAACAGTGCGACGCGCACTCGACATCGCCTCCATTCGGGTCACGGGCGTGATCAGGTTGCCGGGCGGATTTCGGCGACGCCGTCGGCGTTCCTTCCTTCCGGGGCATCCTACGCCACGGGAGGCCGTCGATGGAATCGCGCAAGGAGCGTCGCAGGACACGCCACGCGTCGCGCCCCGGAGAGCCGGCGGGTCCGGGCCGCGCGCAGCGCCCGCCCCGGTTCCTGCGTTGGCTTGGCGCGGCCGTCCTCGCCCTCCTCGCGCTCGGCGCGCTCGTCGGCGTGGCCGTCGCCGCGACGCCGCTCCCCTCCACGCAACTGCCGGAAGCGACCCGTCTCTACGATCGCAACGGCCGCCTCATCGGCAGCTGGTTCACGCAGAACCGCACGAACGTGACGGCGTCGCAGATCCCCGCGGACCTCCGCCGCGCCGTCGTGGCGATCGAGGACGACCGCTTCTACCAGCACCACGGCATCGACCCGGTCGGCATCGCGCGGGCGCTGGTCCGGGACGTGGTCGCCGGACGCGTCGTCGAGGGCGGCAGCACCATCACGCAGCAGCTCGCGAAGAACCTGTACCTCACGCCGTCGCGGACCCTGTCACGGAAGCTGCAGGAAGCCTTTTTGGCCCTGAAGCTCGAGCAGCGCTACTCCAAGGACGAGATCCTGACCATGTACCTCAACACGGTGTTCTTCGGCGATTCCGCCTGGGGGGTGGAGGCCGCGTCCGAACACTACTTCGGGAAACCGGTGTCGGAGCTCGACCTGGCCGAATCGGCGACGCTCGCCGGCATGATCCGGTCGCCGGAGACGCTGTCGCCCATCCGCCACCCCGACGCCGCGACGAAGCGGCGCAATGTGGTCCTGCAACGGATGGCGGAGCTCGGCTACATCTCGGCCGACGCGGCGCGCCGTGCCTCCCAGGAACCCATGCGCACGGCGTCCATGGCCGCCCCCGTGGCGCGCGCCGGCTATTTCATGGACTTCGTCCGGGAGGAGCTCGCCACGCGCTACCCGGACGTGGCGCAGGCGCTCGCGCGCGGCGGATTCCGCGTCTTCACGACGCTGGACCTCGACATGCAGAAGGCGGCCGAGACGGCCGTGCAGGACATCCTGCCGGTGGGCAGCCGCGACGCGAACGGGGTGCCGCAACCGGAAGCGGCGCTGGTGGCGCTCGACCCGCAGACGGGGGCCATCCTCGCGTACGTCGGCGGGCGGGATTACAACGTCACGAAGTTCGACCGCGTGACGGAGGCGCACCGGCAGCCCGGCTCCGCGTTCAAGCCGTTCCTGTACGTGACCGCCCTGCAGAAGGGCTATCCGCCCACCGCCACGCAGCTTGACGCGCCCGTCTCGTTCCCCGGTCCGACGCGCGACGCGCCGCCCTTCACGCCGAGGAACTTCGACGATGACTACACCTTCCAGCCCATGAACATGCGCGACGCGGTCGCCGAGTCGAAGAACGTGGTGGCGGCGCGCTGGATGGCCGTCGTGCATCCCTCGTCCGTCATTCGCACGGCGAAAGACATGGGCATCTCCAGCCCCCTCGAGGACAGCATCCCGCTGGCGCTGGGCACGTCCGCCGTGACGGTCCTCGAGATGGCGCGCGCGTACACGCCGCTCGCCACGCTCGGGTGGCGGGCCGAACCCTTCGCGGTGCGCCGGGTGGAGGACGCGTCCGGCCACGTGATCGTGCCGGAGGGCACGTTCGGCCCGCACACGCGTAGGGTGCTCGATCCCGGCGTCGCCTACGTGATGACGGACATCCTGAAGAGCGTCTTCGACTACGGCACGGGATCGAGCGTGCGCATCGCCCGCCCGGCGGCGGGCAAAACGGGCACCACGAACCAGGACGGCTGGCTCATCGGCTACACGCCCAACCTGCTCGCGGCCGTCTGGGTGGGGAACGATCACTACGCGCCGATCGGCGGCACCGGCGCGACCCTGGCGGGGCCGATCTGGCACAGCTTCATGGCGTCGGCGACGGCGGGCCTGCCCGCCGCGGACTGGACGATGCCGGACAACGTCGTGCGGCTGCAGGTCTCGGCCGTGGACGGGCTCCTGCCGAATCCGTTCTCGCCGGTGAGGACGGAGGTCTTCTTGCGCGGCACGGAGCCGGTGGCCGTGAGCCCGCTCGGGCCGGCCGCGCCCGGAGGTACGGGCGCGGGGCCCGGAGTCCCCGGGGGCGTGAGCGCGCCGGGTGCGGGCGAGTCGCCCGGAGTCCCCGGGGGCGCGGGCACGCCACCCGGAGGCGCCGGTGGTGCGGGGCCCGGAGGCACGGGCACCGAGCCCGGCGGCACGGGCGCGGGACCCGGCGGTGCCGGCGGCACGGGCATGGGACCCGGCGGTGCCGGCGGCGCGGGACGGGGACCGGGCGGCGCGTCGCCTTCCGGGGACTCGCGGAACGCGCGCGGCAGCCGTTGAGCGCCGCGCCAGCGCGCCGGCGGCTTCACGCCTTGACCTGCGCCCCCACCCGCTCGATGCGCGCGCCCAGCCCGCGCAGCTTGTCCTCCATCCGCTCGTAGCCGCGGTCCAGGTGCTTGATCCCGGTCACCTCGGTGCAGCCTTCGGCCATCAGCCCCGCCACGACGAGCGCCGCCCCCGCGCGCAGGTCCGTCGCCTGCACGGGCGCGCCGGACAGCCGCTCCACCCCTTCGATCACGGCCGTCCGCCCCTCGACGCGGATGCGCGCGCCCATCCGTTTGAGCTCGTCCACGTATTTGAATCGCGCCTCGAAGATCGTCTCCGTGACCGTGCTCGTCCCTTCGGCCGTGGACAGGAGCGCCGTCATCGGCTGCTGGGCATCCGTGGGAAATCCCGGGTAGGGGAGCGTCTTCACTCTCACGGCGCGCAACCGCCGGTCGCCGCGGACGCGGATGCAGTCGGCGTCGTGCTCCACGTGCGCCCCCGCCTCCTGCAGCTTGGCGATGATCGGCTCCAGGTGCTTGGCCACGACGCCCTCCACGACGACGTCCCCGCGCGTGCCGGCGGCCGCCATCAGGTACGTCGCGGCCTCGATCTCATCGGGAATCACGGTGTGCTCCGCGGACCCCAGGCGTCGCACGCCGGTGATCTTGATGACGTCCGTGCCTGCGCCCGAGATGCGCCCGCCCATGGCGTTCAAGAGAATGGCGACATCCACGACGTGCGGCTCCTTGGCCGCGTTTTCGATGACCGTCGTCCCCTCCGCCCGGCATGCGGCCAGCATGGCGTTGATCGTCGCCCCGACGCTGACGATGTCGAGGTAGATGCGCGCACCGCGCAGCCGCGCCGCCTCCGCGCGCACGACGCCGTGCTCGATCGTCACCTCCGCGCCGAGCGCCTGGAACGCCTTGATATGTTGGTCGATGGGCCGCGCACCGATGTCGCAGCCCCCGGGCAGCGCGACCTCCGCGCGCCCTGTGCGCGCGAGCAGCGCGCCCAGAAGGTAATAGGAGGCGCGCATCTTCTTCGCCAGCGCGTAGGGCGCCGGGCGGGCGGCGACATCGGACGCGTCCACCTCGACGACGTTCGGCTCCGGCCGGCGGACGTCGACGCCGATGGCCTCGAGCATCTCCACGTACGTGTGCACGTCGGCGATGTCGGGGACGTTTTCCAGCCGCACCGGCCCCTCGGCCACCACCGCGGCCGGCAGGAGCGCCACCGCCGCGTTCTTGCGCCCGCTCACGCGCACGCGCCCGCGCAGGGGCTGCCCGCCGTGAATGAGAATCTTGCTCAAACTCCGCACCTCGTTCCCACGTTCCTACAGTGTACCTCGGCCGTGCGAGCGCGCCGCTACGAGGAGCTCCCGGTGGACGGCGGCACCGCCTTGCAGTCCAGGTGGCCGCTCCCGACGCGGTCGCCGTTGTAGGCGTTGATGTACACGACCGCGTCCGGCGTGCGGATGCGCCACACCGGCGCGATCTCATAGGACTCGACCATGCAGTAGGCTTCGGAGAAATAGCCGAGTTCGACCGACTGCACAACCGGATGCTTCGGCAACCAAGGCAACGCCTTCATCAGGGCGGCGTAGGCGTCGAGGATGGCCACGGGCGCCCCCGTGAACCCGACCGGCTTGAGATATTGTTCGATGACGCTGACGACGCCCGCGGAGGACACCTCCACCTTGATGGGGCCGCT
>JADGHN010000043.1 GCA_019683875.1 Clostridia bacterium | reverse complement strand
TGGAACAGCGGTCGAAGCGAGCACTTACGGGGCGCAGCGAGACCGCTGTTCGATGCCGCCACTTGGGAATGTGGTATAGCGGCAGCGAGACCGCTGTTCGATGCCGCCACTTCGGAGTGTGGTGTAGCTGGCAGCGCGGCCGGCGTTCGATGCCGCCACTTCTCACGGCGTCACGCGCAGGAGCGCCCACCCCGTGCGGTCCAGCACGATCCGCCCCACACCGGACTCGCACTCCACGAGGAGGTCCGTCGTTCCCTCCAGAGCAGCCCACGGAATCTGGACCAGGAACCCGGACGGCCGTACGGTGACGCGCACCGGGTCGCTGGAAGGCCAGGGCGGGCCGCCCGCCGCCAGCGGGCGGACGGTCGCGCCGTCACGGTTGAGCGTGGCGACGTATCCCCGCGCGGAACCTTGGCTGAACGCCCACCACCGCAGGCGGTAGTCCGTCAAAGGACTGGGCGGCGCGAGCGTGTTCACGGCGACGACCAGCGCCGGACCGACCCGCTCGACATGCACGGCCTCCAACGCCGAGCCCGGGTCGAGGCGCGTCTTCAAGGGCGGCGGCAGCACCGGAAGGGGGATGCCGCCCTGCTCGACGTCTCGGGCCAGCTCGTCCAGCGACCGCATGGCGGGCACCGCGTCGTGCGGCGCCAGCACGGCCTGCGGTGCCGGCTGGAACAGTTCGTCCGGCCGCGCGAAGGCCCGCAACCAGGCGCCCATGACGCGGATTTGCGACAGGTACGCCTCGATGGCCTGGAGTTTTCGTTGGATTTCCTCTCGGGTCAACGCGACGCGCACCCAGCGACCGACGTGCTGCAGGTCTCGCGGCGGCATGAGCGGCGTGTGCGGCTCGACCCTCCAGCCCGCGGGCCAATCGCCGTGGTGCACGAGGTACGTGTACACGGAGGTCGACGACCGCTGCGCCGCGGCCAGGGCGAACATCGTAAAGTTGTACGCGGCGCGGTGATCCGGATGGCCGTCGAGCGGGTACGGCGCGACCACGACCGTCGGATCGAAGGTCTGGATGATCGCGCGCAGCGCTGCGGCCAGAGAGTCCGCGTCGTATGGCAGGCCGCTGTCCGAAAGGCGGTACGGTACGGCGGACGCGCGCGAGAACGGGCTGAGGTAGGGCTGTCGAGCGCCCCAGAAGGCGGACCACAACCGGTCGAGACCCTTGTCGGGGAAGCCGAGCTCGGTCAGCTGGTCCGGCCGCAGGCCGAGGATGGACGTTGCCCGGCGGCTCTCCCGAAGCCGCTCTGCGCCCAGCGCGCGGTAGTCCTGGGGCCCCGGTTTGAGGTGGCCGGTCCAGAGGATGGCGGCGCGGCCGAATGAGTCGCCGGCCGTGACGACGACCACGTGCACGTCCCCGCCGGCCGCGAGCGTGCGTTGGATCAACCCTCCCGCGCCGAGTGTCTCGTCGTCCGGGTGCGGCGCGATGACCAGCAGCCGCGTCGCGGCGGTGGGCATGGGCAGCTGCTCGGGCGGCAGCGGCGGCCGGCCGCCCGCCTCGGCATGAAAGAGGAGAAACGAGGCGGGCGCGACCAGCGAGACGCCGCCCACGACCAGCGCGGCCAGCGTCTTGCGCGCGGGCCCGCGCCAGAAGCGCCGTGGCTCCCGTGACGGGGGTCGCCCACCCGAGGCGCCGCCCGCCTGGCCCGCACCCCGCGTCCCGTCCCGGTTCCGGCGGCGTCGGCGCAGCTGAAGTCCCGCCCAGAGAGCGGCGGCGGCCACGACCAGCGCCCCGGCGAGCCAGCCGGCGCGCCGCTGCCACAGGTCGAGGGCCGTCCTTCCCAGCCAGATGAACGCCAGCTGGTACATCCCCGTCCAGGACAGGGCCGCCGCGGCGGACGCCAGCGCGTAACGCGGAAGCGGGACGCGGGCGTCACCGGAAAAGAGGATCGCCGGCGTGCGGATCGGCCCGAACCACCGGCCGATGAACACCGTCCACGCCCCGTATCGCTGGAACCAGCCGCGCGCGTCGTCAAGGCGCTCGGGCGTCAGCCCGAGCCGCGGCCCCACGCGTCGCAGCATGCTTTCCAGCCACAGCCGGCCCACCGCGTACCCCGCCAGGTTGCCGGCGAAGTTGCCCGCCGCCGCCGCGAGCCACGCGCCCAGGAACTGAATGCGCCCGCGACTCACGAGCAGGCCGGTGGCAAGAAAGAACGGCTCCACCAGCACGCCGGGCAGGCCCGTTCCCTCGACGAACAGGGCGAGGAACTGCAACACGTAGAGGGCGGGCGCCGGCAGCTGCTCCAGCCACCCCAACACGGCACTCACCGCAGGCGCGCGAGGGGCGTGAGGGCGCCGTAGACCTGGTCGCCGACGCGGACGAGGATGTCCACGTCGGGCGTGTCAAAGTAAATGTCGACCTGGCTGCCCCGCTTGATGAACGACACCTTCTGCCCGGCGCGGACGCGCTCGCCGGGCTTGACGTAACAGTCGATCTTGTTCACGTACTTGTCCGCGATCTCGACGACCGCCAGGCGGACCGGGCGCCCGCCGGCCTCCGTGCGAAGGAAGATGGTGTTGCGCTCGTTCTCCAGGTGATACCGCTTGCCAAAGAGGTCCATGGCGCGCCGCAGGTAGGTGAGGTTCACGTACTCCCACAGGTCGACCATCGGCCAGTTGCGGGCCGCGGGGCTGTGCACGACCGATTCGATCTCCCCGTCGACCGGGGCGTAGTTGAAGTGGACGTCCAGCGGCGACATGTACACGCCGACGAGCCAACCGTCCAGCGGGCCGTTCGGACGCTGGCGCGTGATCTCCTCGACGCGGATGGCCTGGCCCAGCTTGCGGCTCTCCACGACGCCGCCCTGCACCCGCCGGACGTAGACGACCTTGCCGTCGGCCGGGGAGACGACGAGGCCCGGCTCCCGCGGCGTGACGCGCACCGGGTCGCGGAAGAACCACACGTTGCGCAGGTACCACACGGCGCCGGCGGCCGCGGCGGCGATCGAGGCGATCACGAGGAGCCAGGTCCCGACCGTCACGCGTGTTCCCCTCCCGAACGCGGTCGCTCCACGAATGCCTTCCACGCCGTGTAGGGCAGGCGCGGCACGTAGTATGCCAGGAACCCGGCCGCGGCCCGCCAGGCGCGGGGGCGAACCTCCCGCGGGCGCGGGCGTCCCCGCTCCCCCCGGTAGGCGGCGTCGATCCGGCGGTACGCCCCTTTCACGCCGTCCTCGGCTGCCCAGCGGCGGACGGCCTCCGCGGGCGGCGCGGCAAAGAGCGCCTCCGGCAGCGTGATGAGCTCCGACAGCTCAAGGAACAGCGGCCGCACGTGCGGTCCGTAGCCCTCCGCCGCCACGGCGGCCCTCAATCGATTATACCGGTCGCGATCGAGCGGCCAGCGGCGCCCCGAGCGCAGCACGGCGGAAATGGCCCGGAGCACGGTGGCGAGCCGCTCGGTCTCCCACACCGGGTCGAAGCAGCGGATTTCAACGGTCGGCAGCCGGTAGGGGAGGATCAGGTCCTGGAAGCGGTAGCGCGGGTCGGCGCGCAGGGGACCGATGGCGTACGAGCGGGCGAACCGGAACGACGGGCGCGGCTGCCCGCCCTCGTCATAGGGCGCGTTCAGGAACGCGCAGGCGAGCAGGGGGAGGAAGTGGGCGACGGCCGCATAGGCGGCTTCAAGGTCGTCGACGCCGCCGATGTGCACGTGCAGGCCGCACGTGTTCGTGCGCGCTTCGAGGCCGAGCAGGCTCCCCATGGGCACGATGTACGCGTCCGCCACCTCCGCGAGGCGGCGGCGCTGCTCCGCGAGCGCGGCCACGGCCGCGTCCGTGCCGCGCCGCGGCGGCGTCGACAGCTCCACGCCGCTCATGACCGCGCGGCGCAGGTCGGCGCCGCGCGCGAAGTTGGAGGCGCTCCGCGTGTAGTAGTAGCGCGGGTTGCGCCACAGCAGGCGCGCCAGCGGCCACAGCGCGTCCAGGGCCGGCCGGTCGGGGTATGTCAGGAAGACTTCCTCTTCAATGCCGAACAGGGGCTCGTTCATGGGCAGTATGGCACCGTCTCCCAGGGGGAAGACTTTCCGGCGGAGGGACGCGCCATGCCGAACACTACGACGCCGTTCGTCGACGGTCACAGGGCCACGTCCGCCGCTTCCATCGACAACTATACGAGGTACATCACCACGGACCTCGACACGAACGTCAAATACCTTGAGGAACTGCTCGGCGTGGGCAAGAGCTTCGACATCCTGAGCCAGCCGTACACGTTCGGCGGGCGGCGGATCCACGTGTTCCTCGTCAACGGCTTCTACGACGCCCGCACGGTGATGCAGATGCTCGCCGAGCTGGCCGTGCTGAACGAGGGCGCCCTGGACGAGGACGCCCTGGACAAGATCATGCACCGCCAGATCACGCTGCCCTCGTTCTCCGTGGTGAACACGCTCGACGAGTTCGTGACGAACGTGCTCTCCGGGCCGATCGGCATCCTCATCGAGGGCGTGAGCCGCGGGCTCATCATCGACACCCGCGTGTACCCGGCGCGCCTGCCCAACGTGCCGGAGACGGAGAAGGTGGTCCTCGGCCCGCACGACGGGTTCGTGGAGACGCTTCTCTACAACACCACGCTGCTGCGTCGCCGGTTGCGCGACCCCCGCCTGCGCTGCGAGATCGTCCGCGTGGGGCGCCATTCGCACACGGACGTGGCCATCTGCTACCTGGAAGGGGTGGCCGACCCGCGGATGGTCGAGGACGTCCGGCGCAGGCTGCAACAATCCGACGTGCGCAACATCTCGATGTCGGAGCGGGCCGTGGCCACGCTGCTCAGCGACCACCCCTGGAACCCCCTGCCGACGGTGCGGTTCACCGAGCGCGCCGACATGGCGGCGGCGCAGGTCGCGGAGGGACGCATCCTGGTCGTCGTGGACACGACGCCGCAGGCCATCATCGTCCCGGCGCCGTTCTTCGCGCACGTGCCGCACCCGGAGGACTTCCACATCGGCGCACCGGCCGGCACCTACCTCCGGTGGGTCATCCTCATGGCGACGATCATGTCGATCTTCCTCCCGGCGCTGTGGCTGCTGGCGGCGACGGAACCGAGCGTGCTGCCGAAGAGCCTCACGTTCATCGGGCCACGGCAGCCGCCGACGGGAATGTCGCTGGCGACGCAGTTCATCGTGGCGGAGCTGGGCATCGAGGTCGTCCGCCGTGCGATCCTGAACACGCCGTCGTCCGTCGCCGCCGCGATGTCGATTTTCGGCGCCGTCATCCTGGGCGACGCGCTCTTCAAGACGGGGCTCTTCCTCCCGGAGGTGATCCTCTACCTCGGGGTGGCCACGGTGTTCACCTTCGCCATCTCGTCCGTGGAGATGATGATCGTCGCGCGGCTCTTCCGCATCTCGCTGCTCCTTTCGGTGGCGTTGTTCAAGCTGCCCGGGCTGGTGGTGGCGACCCTCGCCTTCTTCCTGCTGGCGCTCGCCACGCGATCGCTGGGCGTGCCGTACCTCTGGCCGCTCGTGCCGTTCAACTGGTCGGCGTTCAAGTCCATCTTCATCGTCTCGCCGGTGACCTCGGACATGGCCTCGTCGGGACCCGTCACGCGTCCCGGGACGCCGAGGTGAGCATGGCCGCACGGTCGTGCGCGCTCGACGGCGGCGCCCGCTGGCTCGACGTCGAGAGCGGCGCCACCACGGACGTTCCCCGCTTATTGAAGGAGAGCGGCTTCGCGGCAGAGCTTCCGGACCTTATCCGCAAGCGCCTGGCGGAGCCGTTCCGCCGGCCGCGCGTCACGGCGCTGCGCGAGGCGGTCTACTTCGCGTTCTGGTGGCCTCGGCCCGCCCCGCCGGACCCGAACCTCGTGTTGCGCGAAGCCGTCCCGCCCGCGTTCGAGGTGCATCGCTCGCCGTTCGGCCTGCTGCTCGCGCCCGGCTGGCTGGTGACCATCCACCCCGACGAGGTGGCCGCCGTCCGCGAGGTCATGGAGGAGCCCGAAGCGCGCGCGGCCGGCGTGAACGGCGCGCTCTACGCCCTGCTGGAGCGCGCTGTCGGGGACTTCGAGCGCCTGGCCCTGGATCTCGCGGACGTGGCGGAGCGGGCGGCCACGGCGTTGCGCCGCGGGACGCGGGACGCGTTCTACTTCGACCTGCTCGACGTGCGGCGCGAGGCGCTGCGCCTGCGGAACCTGCTCGGCCCGGCGCGCGCCGTGCTTGAGCTGCTGCGCGCGAGGGACTTCGCCATGGTCGAGGACCGCTGGCGGCCGTACTTCGACGACCTTGCGGATCGCGTCGGCCAGCTGATCGACGACGTGGAGGACACGCGGCTCGCGCTGCGGGAGACGCTGGAGTCGCACGTCAGCATCCACAACGAGCGCCAGAACAACTTCATGCAGGTGCTGACGGTGATCTCCACCTTCACGCTGCCCACGACGCTGGTGGCGAGCATCTACGGCATGAACTTCCGCATCCCCGAGTACCACTGGCCGCACGGATACGCCTATGCTCTGGGGCTCATGCTGGCGCTGAACATGGCTCTCTTCGCGTACCTGTGGTGGCGCGGCTGGTTCCGTTGACCGGCGACGGGCCCCGGACGGGGCCATCCAGTACGGGCAAGGGCCGCGGCCCGCTCTACCGCGGGGCGCCGCGGCCCTGCGAGAGCCGGCGGCGGGCCATGCGGCGCCGGTGACCCGCCACCTCGAGGACCAGCGTGTGGCGGGCCGCGTCCTCGGCATCGTCGAAGTCGGGATCCGCGGGCACGTAGGTGATGTACAACGATCCGGATTCGTGGTCGTACTTCGCCTGGGGCCGCGCGACCTCAAGGTCGGGGCTGAGCACGCCGGAGGACGAGGCCACCTCATACACAAGCGCCTGGATCTGCGCGGGACTCGACAACACGAGCCGGTCCTGGGGTCGGCGCGCGGTCAGCCGCAGCGCGCGCACGCGATCGGGCGCGAGACCCGCGCCCTCGGGCAACTTGAGCCGGATCGGCCCGGCGCGCAGCTCTTGGGGCGTGAGCTCCACGGGCACGCGCTCGACGACGGCCACGGACTCGATCTTCTGAGCACGCAGCACGTACCGCGTCAGCACGATGGCCCACAGCCCGATCGTCAGCCCGACCTCCCATCCCCAGAGCGAGGTGCTGAAGCTCGTGACGAGCGCCGCGGCGAGCACCATGTAGTTCCTCGCCTCGAAGCCCATGGCGATCGCCTCGACGTACGCCGGGCCGCGGGGCACGATCTCCGCCTTGTCGAGCGACGCGAGCATATCGCGTTCGATGGTGCGCACCTGGTGGAACTGCTGCGCTCCCGCGACGAGGAACACGCCCGCGACGAAGTTCTTCGTCAGGATGGCCGGCACGGCCAGCGCTCCCACGAGCGAGGCGATGAGCCCGAGGAACATGTGGATGATGCGGTTGTGCGGGTACGTCGGGTACTGGCGCACGTCCGCCCAGAGGAAGTACGCCCGCTCCAGGAGCCCGACGGCGAGGCCGAAGATGATCGCGACGACGGGATCCGTCGTGAGCATGGGCGCGCACCTCCCGGGAGGGAGTCTGTCCGCTCGTCCCATGTGCCAAACGCACGGGACGCGCGGGTTCAAGCGCCGGGCCGCGGCGCATCCGGCGACGTCCGTGCGATACTGGAAGCATGGACGAAGAACGGCCTGGCGCGGATCGCGAGGACTTCACGGAAGGGCGGACGGCGGCCGTCGAGCCCCCGGACGCCGTGCGCGAGAAGCTCGCGCGCTTGCCCGACCGGCCCGGCGTGTACCTGTACAAGGACGCGCGCGGCGCCGTGATCTACGTGGGCAAGGCGACCTCGCTGCGGTCGCGGGTGCGCTCCTACTGGCACGCCTCGCGGGCCCGCGAGGGGCGCGTGCTGTTGATGCTGCGCCACGTCGCCGACCTCGAGACCATCGTCTGCGACAACGAAGTCGAGGCGCTGGTGCTCGAGTCCAACCTGATCAAGAAGCACCGCCCCAAGTACAACGTGCGCCTGCGGGACGACAAGCAGTACCCCTGGCTGCGCCTCGACCTCAACGAGAAGTGGCCGCGGCTCACCATGGTGCGCCAGCGGCGCGACGACGGCGCCCGCTACTTCGGGCCGTACGCCGACTCGGGCGCGCTCAAGGAGACGGTCGCCGTGCTGCGGCGCGTCTTCCCGTACCGCACGTGCAGCGATCGCCGCCTCGCGCAGGGCGGCCGCCCGTGCCTCTACTACCACATCCGCCGCTGCCCGGCGCCGTGCGTGGGATACGTCACCGAAGAGGACTACATGCGCCAGATGCGCCAGCTGGTGGATTTCCTCGAAGGGCGCGACGCCTCGCTGCTGCGCACGCTTGAGGACGAGATGGAGGCGGCCGCCGAGGCGCTGGAGTTCGAGCGCGCGGCCGACTTGCGCGACCGCATCCGCGCGCTCAGGGAAGTCAGCGAGTCGCAGAAGGTGGTGCTGCGGCGCGTGGCGGACCGCGACGCGGTCGCGCTCGCGCGGCGCGGCGACCTGATCGCGGCGCAGGTGTTCTTCGTGCGGGAGGGGCGCGTGGAGGGCCGCGAGACGTTCCTCCTGCACGCGGGGGTGGACGAGTCGCCGGAGGCGGTGATGGCGGCTTTCCTCGAGCAGTACTACACCGAGGGCGCCGCCGTCCCCGGTGAGGTGCTCGTCGACGTGGAACCGGAGGGCCGCGAGACGCTGGAGGCGTACCTGAGCCGGCAGCGCGGGCGGCGCGTCGTCATCCGCCGCCCGGTGCGGGGCGAGGCGCGCCGCCTGATGGACCTGGTGAGGGAGAATGCGGAGGAGCGGCTCGCGGAGGAGCTCTGGCGCCGCGAGCGCGCCCGCGACGACGCGCAGGCGGCGCTGGAGGAGCTGCAGGAGGCGCTCGGCCTGCCGGAGCCGCCGCTGCGCATCGAGTGCTACGACATCTCGAACACGCAGGGCAGCCACATCGTCGCCGCCATGACCGTCTTCGAGGACGGCCGGCCGCGACCCTCAGAGTACCGCAGGTTCAAGATCCAGACCGTCCACGGCCTGCCCAACGACTTCGCTTCGATGCAGGAGGTGCTCTACCGGCGCTTCCGGCGGGCCAAGGAAGACACCACCGGCAAGTGGTCCCGTCTCCCCGATCTCATCATCATCGACGGCGGCAAGGGGCAGCTGTCGGCGGCGATGGAGGTGCTGCACGCGCTCGGCTTCGAGGACATCCCCACGTTCGGGTTGGCCAAGGAGGAGGAGCTCCTCTTCCAGCCCGGCCGGAGCGAGCCGATCGCCCTGCCCCGCCAGTCGCCCGCGCTCCACCTCCTCCAGCACATCCGCGACGAGGCGCATCGCTTCGGGCTGGAGTATCACCGGCGGTTGCGTTCCAGCGGCGCGCTGCGCTCGCGCCTGGACGAGATCCCAGGCATCGGCCCCAAGCGGCGGAAGGCGTTGATGAAGGCGTTCGGCTCTCCGGAGGAGATCCTGCGCGCGGGGCCGGAGGCCATCGCGGCGCTGCCGGGGTTCAATCGGAAGCTGGCGGAAGCGGTGTGCGCCGCGCTTGCGGACGACGCCGCGCCTGGCGAGGGCTAGACCTGCCTCTCTCGCCGCGTCCTCACGTGTAAAGCGACATATTAAAAAGATTGATCTTGATGTTGACGACGTGCATACACCGCCTTATCATGCCCTCAGAACCACCCGCGTGGGGGAGCGCCAGCGCCCCGTGCACGGGTCGAGGAGGGCCAGCCATGGCGAAACGCAGCCTTCTGGGGCGGTGTCCCGTCTGCAGCGAGCCTCTGGAAGTCACGCAGCTGCACTGTCGCGCCTGCGACACCACCATTCAGGGTCGCTTTCTGCTGGGCAAGTTCGCCGCGCTCACCCCGGAGCAGTGGGACTTTCTTGAGGTCTTCGTGCGCAACCGCGGGAACATCCGGGAAGTGGAGCGGGATCTGGGCCTCTCTTACCCGGCGGTGCGAAGCCGGCTGGACGCGCTGATCGAGGCGCTGGGCTACAGTCCGGACGCCCGCGAGACAAAGCGCGAGGCGGCTCGCAGCCGCGAGGAGCGCATGGAGGTTCTCGAACGCCTGAGCCAGGGCGAGATCGACGCGGAAGAAGCGCTGCGGCTCTTGAGGGGGAAGTCGCGGTGAGCGAGGAGCGCCGTTTGGTCCTGAAGATGCTGGAGGAAGGCAAGATCAACGCCGAGCAGGCCGCCGCGCTGCTGCGCGCGCTGAGCGAGGCCGACGCGGACGCCGCTGGCACCGGCGGGCACGCGCGCGTCGCCGGAGAGGGCGGGCGCAGCGACGACGCCGGAGAGGGGGGGCGCAGCGAAGACGCCGGTGAGGGAGGGCGCGCGATCGACGCCGACCTGTTCCGCGTCGCGCAACGCGTCGCCCGGCGCAGCGCCGAACGGTTTGCGAGGCACGGCGAGATGCTGGCGGAGGTCGGCGAGCGCCTCGCCGAGAAGGGCGAGCGCCTCGCCGAACGGGGAGAGCGTTGGGCCGAGCGCCTCGCGGAGCGCCTCGAAGCGGGGCTTGAGGGGCTGCCGCGGATCGTCAGCCTGTTCGACGGGGGCGTGTTCGGCATCTTCGGCCCGGAAGCGGAGGACGTCGTCGAACGGCGGTTCCCGGCGACGCCCGGCGCCACGCTCAACCTGGTCGTCGAGACGGCGAACGGCCGCATCGAGATCGCCGGGACCGAACGCGACGACGTGCTCGTGCGGCTCGTCAAGCGGGCGCGCGGAAGCGACCAGGACCGCGCGGCCGAGCGCGCGAAGTCGATGGGCCGCATCGAGGTCGACGGCGCGACGCTGCGCGTCTCGCTCGGGGAGGACGTGGGTAACGGCGGCGGCTGCAGGATGCACGTGCGCATCGAGGTGCCGCGGGGAACGACCGTCGCCGGGCGGGCGCGGACCAGCAACGGCCGCGTGGACCTGCGCGACCTGTTCGGCGCCGAGTTCTCCGCCGAGACGATGAACGGCCACGTCGAGGCGAGGCGCCTTGTGGGCGGCCGCTGGACGGTGAGGACGCACAACGGGCACCTCGAGTTCGAGGACGTCGACGCGTCGGTCGAGGGTCGCACGTACAACGGCGCCCTTGAGTGGCGCGCCGGGCGCCTGACGGCGGATCGCGAGGTGCGCCTGACGACGTACAACGGCGCGGTGCGGGCGTCGCTGCCGGACTGCGGGTTCGACGTGATGGCGGAAACGCGCGCGGGCCGCGTCGACGTCCCGTCGAGAGAGTTCGAGACGGCGAGAGAATTCGGCCGGCGGCGGGTCCGCGGGCGGCGCGCAGGCCAGCCGGCACTGCGCTTCGAGGCCGCCACGCACAACGGATCGATCACCATCGATGTCGCCGGCGAGGGAAAGGAGGCGGCCGCCAATGCCTCCGCGCAGTAACGGCACGGTCACCCTCGCGCCCGGCGGACGGCTCGTGGTGGAGGCGGACCGCGGCGAGGTGGAGATCGTCGGGGATTCCGCGATGGAGTCCGTCACTTACGAGGCCGAGGGCGGTCGCGTGGACGTGGGCCATGGCGGCGACGCCGCGCGCATCGAGGCCCGGGCCCCCCGCGCGTTGCGCGTCCGAGTGCCGCAGCGGGCCAGCGTCGCGTTCGACGGGAGCGCCTCGATTCGCGTTCGCGGGATCCGCGGCGACGTCGAGGCGGATTGCGGGCTGGGCGGCATCGATGTCGAGGACGTGGAAGGGGACGTGCGCGTGGACGCGGGCCTCGGCCCCGTCCGCGTGGCGCGAGTGCGCGGCGACGTCGAGGTCGACGCCGGCGCGGGCTCCGTGCGGCTGGAGGCCATCGAGGGTCGCGTGACCGTCGACAGCGGGGCCGGATCCGTCCGGGGAAGCGACCTGCACGGCGAGGTCGTCGTGGATAGCGGCGCGGGCGCCGTGGAACTGGAGGGTGTCGGCGCCGGGCGCGTCGTCGTGGACTCCGGCGCGGGCCACGTGCGGCTCCGCTTCACGCGCTCGCCGGCCGCGCCGGCGCGCGTGGACGCCGGCACCGGGCGGATCGTGCTGGAGCTGGCGCCGGACGTCGCGGCGGACGTGGAGCTGTACAGCCGGCGGGGCGTCGTGGACGTGAAGGCGCCGCCATCGCTGGTCGAGATCGAACGCGGCCGGGGCGTCTTTCGCGGGCGCGTCAACGGCGGCGGCCAGCTGATCCGCGTGGAGGCGGAGTTCGGACCGGTGGAGTTGCGCGTCGGCGAGCCGGCCGGCGAGGCCGTGGACGGAGCGGCGGATGCAGCGGGCCGCCGTGCCGAGCCCTTGCCGGGAGAAGCGGTCGCCAGCGCGGCGGCGTCCCTCGTCCGCGCTCACGCCACCGGCGACGGGGACGAGGCGGCGGGCGCGGCGCCCGCGTCGGACCGGGAAGAGCTGGAACTTTACGTGCTGCGCCTGGTCGAGTCGGGCACCATCCGCGCGGACGAAGCGGAGCGGCTGCTCGCCGCCCTGCGTGGGGAACCGCTCGGTGACGACACGGAGGAAGACGTTGCATCAGAGGAAGGGCAGGCGTCCACATGAACGAGGAGCGCATGCGAATCCTGAAGATGATCGAGTCCGGAACGGTCACCGCCGAGGAGGGCGCGAAGCTCCTGGAGGCGCTCGCGCAGAGCGACGAGCCCGCGCCGGCAAGGGCGCCCGGCGCGGCGCCGCGCTGGCTGCGCGTCCGCGTGGCGGACAGCGGCGGCGGCAACAAAGTCAACGTGAACGTGCCGCTCAAGCTGCTCGACTTGGCGAAGCGCTTCATCCCGGCCGGGGTGTTGAACGTGAACGGCCAGCCGATCGACCTTGACGAGATCGTCGCGCTCGTGAAGGAGGGCGCGGAGGGCAAGCTCGTGGAGATCCAGGGGGAAAACGGCGAGCAGGTGGAGGTCTTCGTCGAGTGACGCGGAGGGCGGGGTCGTCCCCGCCCTCACTGCGTGCGGACGTGACGGGCTGGACTCAGTCCTTCTTGTCGCGCTCGGGTTCGTCGTGCGTGCCGGTGTCCTTCCGGGCGCGGTTCATGTCTGGCGCGGGGGTCGCCGGCCGGCTGGACGCGGCCCACCACCAGATCAACGCGCCGATGGCCACGATGCCGATCACCCACCACCAGAACATGGCGTTGGCTCCGGTGACCATCTGGCCCAAGTGCAGCATGTCGCGATCACCTCCGCGCGCCGCGAATACGATAACCTGATGGGAATCGTTCCCCGAACCGGCGAACCGTATCCCCCATCGGCCCGAAGGGACGTGGACAGATGCTCGTTCGATGGCTGTTGAACGCGCTCGCGTTGCTCGTGGTGGCGTACCTGTTCCCTGGCTGGCTGAAGCTCGACGGGCTCCTCGCGGCGGTCGTGGCCGCCCTCGTCCTGGGGATCGTCAACGCGTTCATCCGGCCCGTCGTGCTCGTGCTGACGCTGCCGCTGAACATCGTGACGCTCGGGCTTTTCACGTTCGTCGTGAACGCCCTGATGCTGATCCTGGTCGCGTGGCTCGTGCCCGGGGTGGACGTGGGCGGTTTCTGGCCCGCAGTGGGCGCCTCGCTGGCGGTCAGCGTCGTCAGTGGCGTGCTGAGCTGGCTGGTGCGACGCTGACGCGGACGACGAGCCCGGTCGACGCCAATCGCGGCCGCGCGGCGCGGAGCCCCATGCGGGCCAGCCGGGCGGCCGCGGCGTCCCGTTCTGCCGGCAGGAACAACGCGGCGACAAGGTCGCCGTCGTCGCAGACGAGCGCCGCGACGGCGCCGGTCTCCTGCGCGCGATCGACCTCGCGGGCCGCGTCGGGGTCCAAGTTGTGCAGGGGGCGAAGGCGCTCCCAGAGGCTCGCGATCCGCGCAGCGAGGGCTTCTTCTTCCTCCCACTGCGCGGGTGGTGGCGCGGCCGCCCAGGCGCCGGCGAACGCGGGGCCCGGTTCGGACGGGGCGGTGGCGCCGCCCGCCGCCAGCCACGACGTGGCCAAGCGGCGCCGGGCCCACCCGGGCGCGGCCGGCTGCGGCGGGCGCCACACGAGGAGCCGCCGCGCGAGGACGGCGCGGACGGCCTCCGCGCGCGCCTCGTCCGGTCCCCCGACGCGGGCGGGGGGGGGGGGGGGGCGGGCCGGGGGGGGGGGGGGGAGAGCGGCGGG
>JADGHN010000042.1 GCA_019683875.1 Clostridia bacterium | reverse complement strand
GCCGCCAGGCGCCGGGCGATAGGGGTGGCCTCCGGCTTGTCGCGGTCCGCGATGGTCAGCAGCACCCGCCCGCCGTCCGGCGGGGCGGCGAGCCCCGCCGCGACGAAGCCGCGCTGCAGCGCGTCCTCATACGTATCGGCCAGACCCAGCACCTCGCCCGTCGACTTCATCTCCGGGCCCAGCGCCGTCTCCACGGCGGCCAGCTTCGCGAAGGAAAAGACGGGCACCTTGACGGCGCAGTGGCCGCAGGGCGGCACGAGCCCCGTCGCCCAACCCAGGTCCGCGAGACGTTCTCCCATGATGGCGCGCGTCGCCAGCTCCACCAGCGGGACGCCCGTGATTTTGGTGAGAATCGGCACGGTGCGGCTCGCGCGCGGGTTGACCTCCAGGACGTACGCCGTCCCCTCGTGGATGACGTACTGCACGTTCATGAGCCCGCGCAGCCGCAGCGCGCGCGCCAGGCGGACCGTCGCGTCGACCAGCTGGCGCTCCACGGCGGGATCGAGCTGGCGGGGCGGGTAGACGGCGATGCTGTCGCCGGAGTGGATGCCGGCCCGCTCGACGTGCTCCAGGATGCCCGGGATGACGACGGTGTCCCCGTCGGCGACGGCGTCGACCTCCACTTCCAGCCCGCCCAGATAGCGGTCGATGAGCACCGGGTGCGCGCGCGAGACGGTGACGGCCTCCTTCATGTACTCCGCCAGCTCCTCTGGCCCCTGGCAGATGCGCATCGCGCGGCCGCCCAGCACGTATGAGGGCCGCACCAGCACAGGATAGCCGATCCAGCCGGCCACGGCGAGGGCCCGCGTGAGCGACGTGGCCGCGCCGCCGGGCGGCCTCGGCAGGCCGAGCTCGTTCAGAAGAGCCTCGAATTGCGCGCGGTCCTCCGCCCGGTCGATGTCCTCGACGGACGTGCCCAGGATCGGCACACCGGCAGCGGCGAGGGGCGCGGCCAGATGGATCGCCGTCTGGCCGCCGAACTGCGCGATCACGCCGAGCGGTCGCTCCCGCTCCACCACGTTCAGCACGGCCTCCACGTCCAGGGGCTCGAAGTAGAGCCGGTCGGACGTGTTGAAGTCGGTGCTCACCGTCTCCGGGTTGTTGTTGACGATGACGGCCTCGTAGCCCATCCGCCGCAGCGCCCAGACGGCGTGGACGGAGCAGTAGTCGAACTCGATGCCCTGTCCGATGCGGATCGGCCCGGAGCCCAGGACCACGACGGCGCGCCCGGAGCCGGGGCGCGCCTCGTCCTCCTCCTCGTAGGTGCTGTAGAAGTACGGGGTGCGCGCCTCGAACTCCGCGGCGCACGTGTCGACCATCTTGTACACCGGCCGGACGCCGGCGGCGGCGCGCCGGCGGCGCACCTCCATGGGATCGATCCCCAGCAGCGCGGCCGCGCGCGCGTCGCTCAGGCCCATCGTCTTGGCCTCCCGCCACAGTTCGGGCGGGATGGGGTGCCCGCCGTCCGGCGCGCCCTCCCCCGCCTCGCGGCGCTCCAGGCCCACCACTGCCGCGCCCGCCGGCGTGGCCAGGGCCTGCGGGCCGCCGGCCAGCGTCAGCCGGCGCTCCAGCCGCACGATGTTCTCGATCTTCTGCACGAAGTACCGGTCGACGCCCGTGGACCGCGACACGCGTTCCACGCCGAAGCCGCGCCGCAGCGCCTCGGCCATGACGAAGAGGCGACGGTCGTCCGCGCGGCGCAGCGCGTCCCCAAGCTGCGCGTCCGTCCAGTCGCGCAGTTCCGGAAGATCCAGCCCGTCGAGGCCGATGTCCAGCGAGCGCACCGCCTTGAGCAGCGCGGCTTCAAGGGTGCGCTCGACGGCCATCACCTCGCCCGTCGCCTTCATCTGCGTGGAGAGGCCGCGGTCGGCGGAGCCGAACTTGTCGAACGGCCAGCGCGGCATCTTCACGACGACGTAGTCGAGCGTCGGCTCGAAGAACGCGCGCGTGGTCCCCGTCACGGGATTGGGAATCTCGTCGAGGCGCAGGCCGGCGGCGATCTTCGCGGCCACCCGGGCGATCGGATACCCCGTGGCCTTCGAGGCGAGGGCGCTGGAGCGGCTGACGCGAGGGTTGACCTCGATCACGTAGTAGCGCCGGCTTTCCGGGTCCAGCGCGAACTGCACGTTGCAGCCGCCCTCGACGCCGAGCGCGGCGATGATGTCGAAGGCAGCGGTGCGCAGCATCTGGAGCTCGCGATCCGTCAACGTCTGCGTGGGCGCGACGACGATGCTGTCGCCGGTGTGCACGCCGACCGGGTCCAGGTTCTCCATGGGGCAGATCGCCACCATGGCGCCCGACCCGTCGCGCATCACTTCGTACTCGATCTCCTTCCAGCCGAGGAGGCTGCGCTCGACGAGCACCTCGCCGATGGGGCTGGCGCGCAGCCCTCGCTGGCAGACGGCCTCAAGCTCCTCCACGCTCCGCGCCACGCCGCCGCCCGTGCCGCCGAGCGTGTACGCGGGGCGGAGGATCAGCGGGAACCCGACCTCGCGGGCGAAGCGCAGCGCCTCGTCGACCGAACGGCAGACGGCGCTGTCCGGCACCGGCTGGCCGATGCGCTGCATCGCCCTCTTGAAGAGATCCCGGTCCTCGGCTTGGCGGATGGCCTCCGCGGGGGTGCCGAGAAGGCGGACGCCGTACTTGTCCAGCACGCCGGCATCGACGAGCTTCATGGCGAGGTTGAGGCCGGCCTGGCCGCCGAGCGTGGCGACGAGCCCGTCCGGCCGTTCCCGCGCGATGACGGCCTCGGCCACCTCCGGCGTCAGCGGCTCGATGTAGACGCGGTCCGCCATCTCCGCGTCCGTCATGATGGTGGCGGGATTGGAGTTGAGCAGCACGACCTCCAGGCCCTCTTCGCGGAGCGCCTGGCAGGCCTGCGTGCCGGCGTAGTCGAACTCGGCCGCCTGCCCGATGATGATCGGCCCCGACCCGATCACGAGCACCTTCCGCAGGCCCGGCACGCGGGTCATGGCCGTCTCTCCCCCCGTTCCCCGGACTGCGCGCGGCCGCGCGCCTCGCTGCGAACGCGCGCCATGAAGTCGTCGAAGAGACGCGACGCCTCCCGGGGTCCGGGCGCCGCCTCGGGGTGGAACTGCACCGCCCAGACGGGCAAGTTGCGATGCGCGATCCCCTCGACGCAGCCGTCGTGCAGGTGGCGGTGCGTGACGACGATGTCGCCGGGCAGGCTCTCCTCCACCACGGCATAGCCGTGGTTGTGCGTCGTGATGTAGACCTCCCCGCGCGTCTCGTCCCGCACCGGGTGGTTGACGCCGCGATGGCCGAACTTGAGCCTGGCCGTGCGCGCGCCGAACGCCAGCGCCAGAAGCTGCTGGCCCAGGCAGATGCCGAAGACGGGCACGCGGCCGGCGAGCCGCCGTGCCGTGTCCACTCCGTACCTGACCTCGGCGGGATCCCCCGGGCCGTTCGAGAGCACGACGCCGTCAGGACGCCACGCGAGAATCTCCTCTGCAGGGGTGCGGGCGGGCACGACGCGCACGCGGCAGCCCCGCCGCGCCAGCTCCCGCACGATGTTGCCCTTCGCGCCGAAGTCGACGACGACCACGCGAGGCGCCGGCCCGTCCACGCCGGCCTCCGGGTCCACCTCGTAGGGCGCGGAACAGGTCGTCAGCGCGACGACATCCGGCATGCGCCACGCGGCGGCACGCGCCGCCCACTCCGCACGGCTGTTTGCGTCCGCCGCCTCCGCGGCCGGGACGAGCGCCCCCCGCATCGTGCCGCGCTCGCGAATGTGCCGGACCAGCGCGCGCGTGTCGAAGCCCGAGAGCCCCGGCACGCCGTGACGCGCCAGGTACTCGTCGAGGCGCTCCCGCGCCTGCCAGTGGCTGGGCGCGTCCTGGCGCTCACGCACGAGAAGCGCCGCTACCCATGGACGGCGCGATTCGTCGTCCTCCTCGTTCACGCCGGTGTTGCCGATCAGGGGATAGGCCATCGTCACCATCTGTCCGGCGTAGCTCGGATCCGTCAGCACTTCCTGGTACCCGGCCATCCCGGTGGTGAAGACGACCTCGCCGAAGAGCGGGAGGGAGCCGCCGCCGAACAGCTCCCCTGCAAACGCGCGGCCGTCTTCCAAGACGAGCGTCCCGGCGCCCTGCAGCCGCATCACGGGCGTTCCCCCCAGACCCGCCGCCCGGCCACGAACGTGGCGACGCAGCGCCCGCGCACGCGCCGTCCGGCCAGGGGCGTGTTCTTCCCCTTCGAGCGGAACGCGGCCGGGTCGACGATCCACTCCGCGTCCACGTCGAAGACGGCGATGTCGGCCGGATCGCCTTCCCTGAGGCTCCCGCCCGGCAAGCCCAGCGCCCGCGCCGGCTCGGCCGTCATCCGGCGCACCAGCTCCGGAAGCGTCAGGGCGCCGCTCTCCACCAGCGCCCCGTACGCCAGCGCGAAGGCCGTCTCCAGCCCGCTGATGCCGAACGGCGCGTCCACGTACGGGAGGGCCTTCTCGTCCCCGCTGTGCGGCGCGTGGTCGGTGGCGATGAGGTCGATCACGCCGTCGCGCAGTCCCTGGACCAGCGCCTGCCGGTCGGACTCGTCGCGGAGCGGCGGGTTCACCTTGGTGGAGGCGTCGTACCGCAGCCGCTCCACCTCCGCCACCGTCAGCGCGAGGTGATGCGGCGTGACCTCGGCCGTCACGGGCGCGCCGGCCTCCTTGGCGCGACGCACCGCTTCCACGGCGCCGGCCGTCGACAGGTGCATGACGTGCAGGCGGGCTCCGGTGAAGGCGGCGAGCGTCACGTCCCGCTGCACGGCGACCACCTCGCTCGCGGCGGGGATGCCCGGCAGGCCCAGGGCGAGCGACACCGGACCCTCGTGCATCACACCACGGCCCGTGAGCCCGGGATCCTCCGCGTGGTCGAGGATCGGAAGGCCGATGGCGCGGGCGTACTCCATGGCGCGCCGCAGGACGCCGGCGTCGGCCACGGGGCGGCCGTCGTCCGAGAAGGCGACGGCACCGGCGCGGGCCATGGCGTCGAGCGGCGCCAGCTCCCGCCCCTCCTGGCCCTTGGTCAGCGCGCCGACCACGTGCACGCGGACGACCGCGTCCTCGCGCGCGCGGGCGAGGACGGCTTCCACGAGCCAGGGGCTGTCGATGACGGGGTGCGTGTTCGGCAGGGTGCACACCTGCGTGAACCCGCCGGCCGCGGCCGCGGCCGTGCCCGTCGCCAGCGTCTCCTTGTGGGCCTGGCCGGGGACGCGCAGGTGCGTGTGGACGTCGATCAGGCCCGGCGTGACGACGAGGCCGCGCGCGTCGAACACCTCCACGCCGTCCCCCTCCGCCGGGAGCCGGCCGGAGAGGTCCGGCGCCACGGCGGCCACGCGCCCGCCCTCGACGAGAACGTCGAACCGTCCGTCGCGTCCCGTGGCCGGGTCGATCAGGCGACCGCCGCGAATCAGGAGCGCCACCGCGCCGCCTCCTCTCCCGACAGCGCCCGCTCCAGCGCGGCCATGCGGACGGCCACGCCGTTGCGCACCTGGTCGCGGACGCGCGAGCGGGGCCCGTCGTGCACGTCGGTCTCCACCTCAACCCCTCGGTTGGACGGGCCGGGATGGAGGAAGACGGCGCCCGGCTTCGCCCAGCCGAGGCGCTCCGCGGTGATGCCCCACCGCGCGCGGTACTCGGCCTCGCTCGGCAGGTAGGCGGCCACCATGCGTTCCTTTTGCAGGCGGAGCGCCATGACGACGTCCGCGCCCTCCAGCCCGGCGCGCAGGTCGTGGCACACCTCGGCCGGCAGCGCGCGGGCGAGCTCCGTCGGGACAAGCGTGGGCGGGCCCACCAGCACGACGCTCGCCCCGAGCGCCGCCAGCGCCCAGGTCGTGGAGCGGGCGACCCGGCTGTGGAGGACGTCGCCCACGATGGCCACGCGCAGCCCGGCGACGCGGCCGAACGACTGGCGGATCGTGAGGACGTCGAGAAGACCCTGCGTGGGATGCTCGTGCGTGCCGTCCCCGGCGTTGAGCACCGGGACGCGCACGGCGCGGGCGATCTGCTCCGGGGCGCCGGAGGCTCCGTGGCGGACCACGATCGCATCGACCCCCGCCGCCTCCAGCGTGGCGGCCGTGTCGGCGAGCGTCTCGCCCTTTTCCAGGCTCGACCCGCGCTCGCTGATCACGATGGGCCGGGCGCCCAGCAGCGCCGCGGCCTGTTCGAAGGAGACCCGCGTGCGCGTGCTCGGCTCGGCGAACCAGAGCGCCACGCTCCGTCCGGCCAGCACGGGACTCACCGCGCCGCGGCGCCAGGCGTCAAGCCAGGCTTCCGCCCGGTCGAGCAAGCGCTCGATCTCCGCCGGCGCGAGGCCGGCCAGTCCGAGGAGGCTTCCCGGATTGCCTCGCCACGCGTCCACCGCTATTGGGTCAGCTCCATGATCATGACCTGTTCGCGCCCGTCCACCTCGGCGAGGCGGCACTCGATGACTTCCCGCCGCGAGGTGGGAACGTTCTTTCCGACGTAGTCCGCCCGGATGGGCAGTTCCCGGTGGCCGCGATCGATCAGCACGGCCAGCTGGATCTGCGCCGGCCGGCCGATGTCGACGAGGGCGTCGAGCGCGGCGCGCACCGTCCGCCCGGTGTAGAGCACGTCATCGACGAGCACGACCGCACGGCCGTTGATGTCGACGGGGATGTCGCTCCCCTGGACCTCCGGCGTCGGGCTCTTCAGGGTGAGGTCGTCTCGATACAGGGTGATGTCGAGGACGCCGACCGGAACCTCGCGGCCCTCGAACTCGGCGATGTACCTGCCGAGACGCTGCGCGAGGGGCACCCCGCGCCGGCGGATGCCGACAAGCACCACCTGCGACAGGTCCTCGTTCCGCTCGATGATCTCGTGCGCCATGCGCCGCAGCGACCGCTCAATGGCGGTCTTGTCCATGATCTCCGCCTTTTCCACCAACGCCATGCGGCCGTACCCCCTACGCTAGTCTGGCCTCTTGCCGGACATGAAAAAAACTTCCTGCCGGCCGGCAAGAAGTTCAGGCCTTTCGGGGCGCCGCGCCCGCGCGCGGCCCCTCCGTGTGACGCCTTGCCCGTCTCGCCGGACGCGCTTAAAGGCTGCTTGGTTCAGGGACAGTCTACGCGCCCTTCGCAGGGGGTGTCAACCGGGCCAGGCGCCGTCCAGCCTTCCTCCGCCCCACCCGCGCGGGCCGGGCTGTCCCTGCGCTACGACGCCGTCTCCTCCTGCGGGGCATACGCGCACCAGATGAACGCCCGGTAGTACGCCTGCCACGCCCCCCACAGCACGGCGACCACGGTGGAGGCCAGGAGCGCCGCCAGGGATCCTTGCGCGACGATCGCGCCGGGCGGGGGCCACGTCACGCCGGGCTCCGGCGCAGGCCCAATGAAGCGGGACACGGCGTCGAGGATCGATGTCGCGAGCGCGTTCGCCACGACCAGCGCGAGGGTGATCGGCCACCGTTGCACGGCCGCGCGCATGCTCGCGGCGAGCCCGCCCGTCACGCCGAGGTCGCCCAGGGCCACGGCAGGCGCCCAGTACAGCGAGACGAACTGGATGGCGATCGCGCCCAGGACCAGGATCAGCATCTCCGGGTGCGATTGGACGAGCCGGAGCGTGCCAAGGCCCCACGTCACGCCGCCGGCCGCCGGCAGGACGTCCACAGTCTGGGACCCCGCGCCGTGCAGCGCCAGCGCGGCCACCGGCGCGCTCAGGAAGAACGTCACGACGAACTGCAGCGCGGCCGCCCCCAGGACTCGCGAGTAGTAGGTCCCCGCCCCGGAGAGGAACGTCTCCCGCTCGATCGGCTCCCCGCGCACGGCGGCCCGGAACAGCGTCATGAGGCCACTGGCGTAGCCGGGCGCCGCAACGAGAACGACGAAGCCGATGGGGAGCGCCTGGCGAGGGTCGCCGCCGCCCGCCGCGAGGAGGAGCCGCATCGCCAGCCACGTCGCGGTGGGCGGCAACCAGTACATGAGGATGAGGTACAGCGGAATGGCCGGCGCACGGCGGACCAGTTCCACGGCGCTCCGCAGCGTCTCGTGGATGGACAAGGGGCATCCTCCTCAGCGGGCGGAAGGTCAGGGCGCCGCGGGCGCACCGGCCCCTACCCGCGCGGCCGACCGGCGCGAGCGCTCCGCTCGCGCAATTCGTCGAGCGCCCGCTGGAAATCCTCCGGCAGGGGCGCCGTGAACTCCATCTCCTCGTTCGTGCGCGGGTGACGGAGGCGCAGCCTGTGCGCGTGCAGGGCCTGCCCCGTCAGCCCCAGCGACTCCGCTCCGCCCGGCCGGAGCGCGCCCGTCGCGTACACCGGGTCGCCGACGATGGGGTGGCCCATGTATGCCATATGCACGCGAATCTGGTGCGTGCGCCCCGTCTCCAGCCGGCACTGGACGAGGCTGTACCCGTCGAACTTCTCCAGCACCGTGAAGCGCGTGATCGAGGGCTTGCCCACCCCCGGACGCACGGCCATGCGCTTGCGGTCGGAGGGGTCGCGGCCGATGGCGGCTTCGATGGTGCCCTCGTCCGCCAGCGGAATGCCCTTGATCAGCGCGAGGTAGGTGCGTTGCACGAGGTGCATGCGGATCTGGCGCGCGAGGTGCGCGTGCGCGCGGTCCGTCTTGGCCACGACGAGGAGCCCCGTCGTGTCCTTGTCGATGCGGTGCACGATGCCTGGCCGCAGCACGCCGTTGATGCCGGAGAGATCCTTGCAGTGGGCGAGCAGCGCGTTCACCAGCGTGCCGGACGGGTTGCCCGCCGCCGGGTGGACGACGAGACCCCGCTGTTTGTTGACGACGATGATGTCGTGGTCCTCGTACACGATGTCGAGCGGGATGTTCTGGGCCGGAAGCGACACCGGCTCGGGCTCGGGCGCCGCGAGGCGGACGACGTCGCCCGCCCGCAGCTTGTCGGAGCGATGGCCCTCGTAGCCGTTCAGGAGGACCCGGCCCTCCGTGATCCAGTCCTGGACCGTCGCACGGCTGGCGTCGAGCTCGTTGCGGATGGCGAGAAAGCGGTCGAGCCGCAACCCCTCCTCTTCCGGGGTCACGACGTACTCGAAGACGCGCTCGCGCGGGCGGGCATCCTCTTCAGGAGCCATGCCGTTCCTCCTCCGTCGCCGGGCCACGGAACACGGACCACGCCACCAGCAGCCCGCCGACCACCACGCTCAGGTCGGCGACGTTGAAGACCGGCCAAAGGTGAAGGTGCAGAAAGTCGACGACTTCGCCGTAGCGGATGCGGTCGACGAGATTGCCCACGGCGCCGCCGCCGACAAGTCCGGCGCCGGCCTGCGCCACGGGACCCAGGGCGGAGAGTTCCCGCCAGTAGAACGCCATCAGCACGAACACGACGAAGGTGACGAGGATGAGCAGCGGCGCGTGACCCTGCAGCATGCTGAAGGCCGCGCCCGAGTTGCGGACGTAGGTCAGGTCGAACACGCCCGGCACTAGCGGAATCGTCTCGCCGAGGCTCATCGCCCGCTCGACGATCCGCTTGGTCGCAAAGTCGAGCGCGAAGGCCAGAACGGCCATCGCCGCCGCCCAAGCCGCCCCGCTTCCGCGCAACGGCGAGCCTCCGTTTCCGGTCCCGGCCGGACCGCCGATGGTCACCGTCGCTTATCATATCAGAGCTTCAATTCAGAGCTTCAATGGCGCGTTTCCGCGTCCTCGTCGCGAGGGGAGGCGACGTCGTCCACCATGACGTCGCTTGCGGGAAGATCGCCCAGCGCCTCCGGATCAAGGTCCTCCACGTATGCGATCGCGCGGCCCTCGCCCAGGTCTTCGATGCGGGCGCCCGCGTCGACCCATTCGAAGGCGACGTCCTCCATGGGAGCGAGGTCGACCGTCTGCGCCGCGCCCACGGGCTCGCCGGCGTCGACGTACACGTCGGGGTATTCGAGCGGGCGCGGGTCCTCCGGTTGGACGTCGCTCGGCGTGTCGGACGAGCCGTAGCGCGCAACGGCCTGCCACGCGTCCTCTCCATCGAATGCGGCGTTGTCCGTGCCGTCGGTGAACGTGCGCCCGAACGGCGGCGAGAGCGCCGCCTCCTCCGCAGGGCGGCCGCCCGGGCGCGCCTCGGCCTCCGCGGCCTCCTGGCAGGCGACGCACAGTTCCGCTTCCGGCAGCGCCTCAAGGCGCTCGCGGTCGATGCCGCGGCCGCACCGCAGGCAGAGGCCGTACGTGCCGTCGTCGAGACGCGCAAGGGCCGCCTGCACGCGCTCCAGCGCGCCGTCCGCCTCGGCCCTGAAGGCCAGGTCCTGCGAGCGGAACTGGAGCTCGCTGCCGAGGTCGGCGGGGTGGTTGTCGTACGTGGACAGTTCGCCCAGCGTGTCGCCAAACGACTGGCCGAGGCTCCCTTCCTCCAGCGACCGCCGCCGGCGGCGGAGTTCCTCGGCCCGTTGCAGAAGACGGCGGCGGAAATGCGCGCGTACCTGGGCATCCATCGGCACGTCCTCCCTCTCGTGCCTTAGTGATACCCAAGTTCGCGGTTGACGATCTTCACGATCTCGGCGACCAAGCGGCCGATGACGGGCAGGTTCAGCAGGTTGAACCAGCGGAGGGTCTGGATGAAGAGCGCGCCCAGGAGGGTGAAGCCGACGGCCGTGCCGATGCCGCGCGCCACGCCGGCCATGAAGTTGTACCAAAGAAGCCGGGCCGGGTGCTCGTACAGCGCCACGTAGTCGGCGATCTCCGCGCGTTCCAGGGAGATGAGCAGCCGTTCGATGAGCCCCGCCAGGCGGCGCAGAAACGGCGCGTCCCCGTCCCCGTGAGCTCCCGACATCGACGCTCCCCCCGCCGTCAGTGTGTCTCGCTTCGCGCGGACCATTCGAGGAGACGCCGGGGGACCTCGTCGATGGAGCGGGCACCGGACAGCGCGGCGGCGGCGCCGGGACCCAGCGCCACCGCGGGCACCGGATTCCGCGTGTGCGTGCGCACGGTCAGATCCTCAAGGTTGCCGTGATCGCTCGTCACGAAGAGCCGCCCGCCGCGCGGCGCCAACACGGACCACGCCGCGCCGATGAACCGGTCGAGCGCGTCGAGCACTTCCGCGGCGAACCGCTCGTCCTGAAGATGCCCCGCCCGATCGGTGAGAAAGTACTCGAACACGGCCAGGTCGGCTTCATCCACGGCCACGCGGCCGGCGATGGTCCCCGCCTCTTCTGGCGTGCGCAGCGGGACGTCCGGCTCGAACTCCCTCAGGTAGGCCCCGGTGATGTCGAAGGCGACGGCGCGCCCGGCGGTGAGGTCGGCGACGGTGCGGAACGGCAGCCCGGTGGCCGCGTAGGCGGCCGTCGTGCACGACAGGCGGGCGTGCCGCGGCCGCTCTCCGTCGAAGAAGGCCGAGCGGTACGCGTTGAGGAAGACGGGACGGCCGCCGCGCGCCTGTACGGACTTGAAGAGGTTCGCCCGTTCCAGCGCCTCCCGGATGGCGCGCGTCGGAAAGGCCGGCACGTGCCGCCCTTCCATCCGTGCCGCGTTGAACCCCCCGAACAGGGCCGCCTGTCCGGTGCCGCTCTGCGGCAGGCCGTCCACGCCCAGGTTGGCGTCGAGGAGCGCGACGGCGGCCCGGCCGTCGGGCGCGGCGTGCAACAGGCCCGGTTCCGCCTCCGGCCCGCAGGGCGGGTGACCGGCTGCCGCGGTCAGGCGGGGCAGGCCGGGCTCGTGCAGGGGATTCCGCGGCCCGCACGGCGCGTACCCCACGCCGTCGACGAAGACGAAGAGCAGGCTCACGGCAGCCGGCCGAGGCACAGCCAGGCGAGCGCCAGGCCGGCGTGAACCTGCATCGAGAGGGGACGATCCCCGACGAGGGCCTGCCGCACCTGATCCTCGGACCACTCGACGCACTCCACGGGTTCGAGCTCGTCGGCCTTTACGGGCGCCACGCGCCGGCAGTCCCGGGCCAGAAAGTAGTGGTGGAGCAGGTCGCTCGCCGCCGGGCTCTGCAGGACCGTCCCCAGGCGCTGCCAGGCGCCCGCGAGGTGGCCCGTCTCCTCCAGCAACTCGCGCTTCGCCGCCTCCTCCGGCGTCTCGCCGGGCTCCACGGCGCCCGCCGGCAGCTCGATCGTCCAGTCGTCCACCGGGAAGCGGTACTGCCGGACGAGGAGGTACGTGCCGCGCTCCGTCAACGCCACCACGGAGACGACATCGCCGCCCGGCTTGCGGTAGACGTACCGCTGCGTCGTCCCGGACGGGTAGCGCAACAGCGCCTCGTACACGCGCATCCGCGGGTGTTCAAGAAGCGGGCGCGTCGACTCCACGACCGGCCGCGCCCAGGTCCCGTCTCCGCCCGGCTGCCGTTCGGCGTCCGCTTCAGGGGACGTCCGCCCGCGTGCCTCCATCCGCCTCACTCCTTCACGTTCACCGTCTCCGGACGCACCTTCGCTTCGACGCGAATTCGACGCGAAAAGGAATCGCCCCCGCTTGCTTCGAATCCCGAAACAATTCGATCGGGAGGAACGCTCGCATGGACGCACAAGAAGCATACACCCGCCTGCGGGAACACCTGGGGGAAATCGACGACCTCCAACGGGCGGCCGCCGTGCTCGGGTGGGACCGCCAGACGCACATGCCGCCCGCCGGCTCGGCGACGCGCTCGCGCCAGGCGGCGACGCTCAGCCGCATCGCGCACGAGAGGTTCGCCTCCCAGGAGACCGGCCGCCTGCTGGACGCGCTGGAGGACTGGGCGGCCGGACTGCCATACGACTCCGACGAGGCCAGCCTCGTCCGCGTCACGCGCCGGCGGTACACGCTGCAGGCCAGCCTCTCGCCCAGGCTCGTCGAGGCGCTGTCCATCGCCGGCGCCCAGGGCTTCGACGCGTGGCTGGAGGCGCGCGCGGCCCGGTCCTTCCGCCCGTTCCGCGACGCCTTCGCGCGGCTCCTGGAGCTGCGGAAGCAGGAAGCCGACGCCCTCGCCGAGGTTTCCGGCGCGTCCTGCCGCTACGACGCGCTGTTGCAGCGGTTCGAGCCCGGCATGACGGTTACGCGGCTGGACGCGCTCTTCGCCCGCCTCAAGGAGGTGCTCGTGCCGCTGGTGCGGCGGATCGCCGAGCGGCAGGACCTCGCGTCGGACGCCGTGCTGCGCCAACCCTTCGACGAGGCGCGCCAGTGGGACCTCACCCTCGAGGCGCTGCGCGCCATCGGCTTCGACTTCAACGCTGGCCGCCAGGACCGCTCGGTCCACCCCTTCACCACGGTCTTCGGCCCCGGCGACACGCGCCTGACGACGCGCATCTTCCCCGACCACCTCGGGGGCGGCCTGTTCGCGTCGCTCCACGAGGGCGGCCACGGCCTCTACGACCAGGGAATCCCGGCGCGATTCGCCCGCACGCCGCTCTACGGCGGAGCGTCCGGCGGCGTCCACGAGTCGCAGTCGCGCCTTTGGGAGAACGTCGTCGGTCGTTCCCGCGAATGGTGGGAGTTCTTCCTGCCGAAGGCCCAAGCCGCGTTCCCGGATCAACTCCGCGGCGTCACCGTGGAGACGATGTACCGCGCGGTGAACCGTTCCACGCCCTCCCTGATCCGCGTCGACGCCGACGAGGTCACGTACAACCTGCACATCATGGTCCGGTACGAGCTGGAACGGGACCTGCTCGACGGCGCCCTCGCCGTCGACGACGTGCCCGAGGCCTGGAACCGGAAGATGGAGTCCTATCTCGGCATCACGCCACCGGACGATCTTGAGGGCGTCCTGCAGGACATTCACTGGTCGCGCGGCGGCTTCGCCGGCTTCCCCGGGTACACGCTGGGCAACGTCATCTCCGTGCAGCTCTATGAGCGCGCCTGCCAGGACCGGCCGGACATCCCGGAGCGGATCCGCCAGGGCGACACGGCTCCGCTCCTGGAATGGATGCGGGCGAACGTGCACGCTCACGGGGCGAAGTTCACGCCGGAGGAGCTCCTGCAGCGCGCCACCGGCCGCGGCCTCGACCCGGAACCGTACCTCCGCTACATCACGCGGAAGTTCACCGAACTGTACGCGCTCTGATCCCCCGCCGGCGGGGGGGGGGGGGGGGGGGCCCCCCCCCCCCCCCCCCCCCCCCCGCCCGGAGGGTGAAAAAAAACAAA